>DATDIC010000652.1:0-10627 GCA_036521275.1 Acetobacteraceae bacterium | reverse complement strand
CTGCATCAGGCCCTGCATGGACGGAAGCTCCCGGTATTTTCCACCACTCTGGGGCGGCTTCTGCGGTGGGTCCAGCCGTGCTTTGATCACGTATCTCTGGTCGTGGAGAATGGTGATGGAGCCTCGTCTTGCCTTGATCGTCGGTGCTGGTTCGGGCCTGTCTGCGTCGCTGACGCGGCAGTTCGCACGTCACAACACGCAAGTCGCGCTGGCGGCCCGCAATCCAGACAAGCTTGCCGGCCTGTGCGCGGAAACCGGGGCGGCGTCGTTCGCCTGCGAAACGGCGGAGCCGGAGGAGGTGGCGGGGCTGTTCGACGCGGTGGTGGCCTCGCTCGGAGAGCCTGACGTGGTGGTGTACAATGCCAGCGGGCGGGCCCGCGGCCCGATCACCACACTGGTGCCGGAGGAAGTGGCGCGGGCGATCGCGGTCAGCGCCTATGGCGGATTCCTGGTGGCACAGCAGGCGGCACGGCTGATGCTGCCGAAGCAGGAAGGGGCGATCCTGTTCACCGGAGCGTCGGCGTCGGTGAAGGGGTATCCGCAATCATCGTCATTCGCGATGGGCAAGTTCGCGCTGCGTGGGCTGGCGCAGAGCCTGGCACGCGAGTTGTCGCCCCAGGGCATCCACGTGGCGCATTTCGTGATCGACGGCACGATCCGCAATCCGGGGCGCTCGGAGCCCGCTGACCAGCCGGATTCGATGCTGGACCCGGACGCGATCGCTGCCACCTACTGGCACGTGCTGACCCAACCGCGCAGTGCCTGGACCTGGGAGGTGGAACTGCGCCCGTGGGTGGAGCGGTTCTGAGATAAGTCTTATTTGCAACCGGAATCCCATGGCGCCAAACAGCCTTGCGGGGCGGGTTGCCGGCAGGCGGCGCCGGCGGCAAAGTGCCACCCGACCATGAACGACCGATCATCGGAGGAAAGCCATGCTGTATGAGCTGCGCATCTATGAGTGCGTGCCGGGCCGCCTGCCCGACCTGCTCAAGCGGTTCGACACCATCACGCTGAAGCTGTGGGAGAAGCACGGCATTCGCCAGGCAGGATTCTGGACCACGGTGATCGGCGAATCAAACCAGACGCTGCATTACCTGCTGGCGTGGGAATCGCTGGCTGAGCGCGAGCAGAAATGGGGTGCGTTCCAGACCGACCGCGACTGGCTGGCCGCACGCGCACAGACGGAGGCGAATGGCGCCATCGTCGAGAAGGTAATCAACTCGATCCTGGCTCCTACTTCCTTCTCCTCGGTCAAGTAGCCGCTGCGGGTTGCCGTCGCATCGCCGGTGCGGCCTTAGCCGGCTGCCGGGTGCGGCAACTCGATCCGCACCTGGATCGTCAACGTCACCTCGTCAGAGATGAACAGAGGCTGCGCCACCATACCGAAATCCGATCGTTTCAGGTGGCCGGTGATCTCGAACTCCGCCGTCTCGACGTGGTGGTCCCGATCGACTTGACGGTTTAGCAGCACTGCATCCAGCACCTGCGGGCGCTCCATGCCACGGACCTGCAGCACGCCGTCGATTGCGTAGTGCTGCGCGTCCCGCGCAACGACCGAACGGCTGGCGTAGGTAATTATCGGATAGGCTGCGACATCGAAGAAATTCGGTCCCCGGAGCATGGTTGCCCCCAGGGTCCAAGGCATGTCCAGCGACGCGGCATCGATGCTCATGCTGAACCTGGTCCGCTCCGGGCGATCCGGATCCAGTGCCAGTGTACCGCTGAAACGATCGAATCGACCGTGCGAGGAGAACAAGCCCAGGTGATTGACTGAGAAACCGATCGATCCGTAACGCTGGTCGATCGTGAACACAAAGCCGGTGCGGGCTGGCGCTGCCGAGGTAAGTGCCGCCAGCCCGAACAGCAATGCGCCGTGGACCAAAGAAGATGTCAGCGGGAGCAGCGTCATCGTCGCATCCGGATATCGACACTCGACAGCAGACGTGGCTGAAGGCCGATCTATTCCGCCGGGATTCAGCCGGTGTTGAGCGCTACACGGATGTCGTCGGCGATGCCGTCCAGTTCGGAATCCGGCATGACGCCGACCACGGCGTAGCCCATTCCCTTGTCGATCCAGGCACAGCCGTTCATCCGGCCCTGGCTGATGTCCTTGGGCGACGCACGCATCGTCGGCGCCATCGGGCGGAACAGCAACGACAGGCGCTGACCTCCGGCATTCTCGTACATGAACAGCGCCGCGGCATTGCCATGTTCGGTTGCCAGCAGACGGCCCCCGATCAGGTGATAGCCGCTCGCCGACAGGTCGGGCGGTGCGACCGAGCGGTCCAGCCGATTCGACAGCCACTGGCGAAGATGTGCGGCCTCGCTCGCGCCAACTTCGATGGGATGGCGGCGGTCGGCTGCGTACACGGTGTGACTGCTGAACGCCTCCTGCTCCAGGGTCGCCATGGCCACGGAACCACGCCCGGAAGGCACATGCAGCAGCCACCCCGCCGAGCCGCCGAGCGCCACGCCCAGCACGAGCCCGGCGGCGATCCGCCAATTCGGCAGACGCGAGCGCCGCCGCTCGCGCAGGATGCTGGCGAGCATCAGCCGTGCCGGCAACGGCTCGTCCGGCGCGGCAAACGCAGCCCGAAGCGCGGCGCGCTGTTGCTGATACGCGGCCACTCGCCGGGCAGCCTCGGGGTCGGTGCTCAGGTGCTGCTCGACAGCCTCGCGCCGGGCCTGGGCAAGCTGCCCATCGACGTAAGCGTGCAGATCGTCCTCTCCGATCGGCAGCAGGTCGGCGCCGGTCATTTGACCCTCCTGATCGCGGTCGGCGCTTCGCCCTCCATCAGCCCGCGCAACCGGTCCCGCGCGCGCGACAGGCGGGACATCACGGTGCCGATCGGAATGTCCAGCACCCGCGCAACCTCGGCGTAGGACAAGTCTTCAACCGTAACGAGCAGCAGCACGCTGCGCTGCTCCTCGTTCAACGCATCGAGGGCGCGCAACAGGTCGCGCCCCAGCATGTGCCCGTCCTGAGTTGCCGGCATGCCGAACCTGTCGTCGCCTGCTTCATCCAGAGAGACCAACGGGCCACGGCGTTTATTCCGCCGCACGCGGCTGATGAACAGATTATGCATGATGGCGAACAGCCAGGCCCGCAGATCGCCATCCTCCCGGCGGGTATGGAGCTGGTCCAGCGCCCGCACGATGACGTCGTGCACCAGGTCATCGACCTGGTCGCGGTCACGCAGCAGCGCACGCGCGTAGCGCCGCAGCGACGGAATACAAGCCTCCATGCTCGCCATCACGCCTACCATGCTGGGTGCCGCCCGCCCCCGACCGGCCAGTGCATTGACGAACCCCGCACCTTTCTATTCCCGCCGCCGGCAATATTTCGCCGTGGCGGACAGGCGGAATAACTCGAGCGTCGACGCGTCCGTCTGGGGGGTGGCGGTCTGACCGGGGCGCCACCAAACAAGCCTTCGGGCATGATTGCACTCCTTGGCTGGTGACACGATGCGGGACTGGGCACGGCCCATCCCAAGTCCCAGCCTGGCTCTCCGCCGCGCACCGTCCCCCAGCCCGCGCGGCGGAGAGTTGTTTTGCCGCACTATTTACCGCGGATAAAGCCCGATGCTGCTGGCCACACTATCGGCGATCTGTTCGCGGGTGACGACGCCAAGGATGCGGCCGGCCTCGATATAGCCCGCCTGGGGGATCACCAAGGCCATCATTGCGTTCTTCCGGCGCATCCGGGCGATCACATCGAATGTCGGCGCAGTTTCGCGCACCACGGTGAAGTTGCGGCGCGCCAGTTCCCCAAGTGTCACCTCCGCCCCCGCGGCACCGACCGCTCGCCGCAGATCGGTATCGACCCGGATCACGCCCACGATGCCGCCACCCCGCGTGACCACCACATGACGCACGCCACCCGCGCACTCGCCCCGCGACAGGAACGCCGCGAAGCTGGTGGAGGCATCCAGTATCACGACATCCCGCAGCATCACATCGCGGGCGCTACGCACCAGGAACAGGTTCGCGTGCAGCCCGCGCGGCATTGCATGGCCGCGTCGCACCAGCTTCATCGTGTAGATGCTCTCCAGCGACAGCATCCGGCGCGTGCCGAGGCTGAGTGCCACGGCGAGGATCATCGGCAGCACGATGTTGTAGTCCAGCGTCATCTCGAAAATCATCGTCACGGCGGTCATTGCGGCGCCGGTGGGGCCGCCGACCATCGCCCCCATGCCAACCATCGCGAAGGCCGGCAGGCTGACCGGCACGCCGGGCAACACCGCGCCGACCAGGCTGGCGAAAGCTGCCCCAAGGGTAGCCCCCATGAACAGCGATGGCGAGAAAATCCCGCCTGACGAACCAGAGCCGAGACTCACGGTGGTCGCAAACAGCTTGCAGACGAACAGCAGCACCAGGAACAGGCCGCCGGAAAGCTGGCCGGCAAGCGTCGCCTGGATGGTCGCGTACCCGACACCTTCCACGTAGTAATGCCCGGCCGCGGACATCAGTAGATAGATCAGCACCCCGATCAGCAGCATGCCGGCAGCGTGTCGCAGATAGTTTCCGGGGATCCGGTCGAACAGATCCTCGGCCCAATGCAGGGAACGGACGAACAGGGCGGCAGCGACACCGACGATTGCCCCAAGCACCGCGTACAGCACCAGCGTGACGGCGCTGGCCGGCTCGTTGGGAATGGCCATGAGCTGAGCCGGCACCGCGAATGCCGGGCGGGTGCCGAAGAACAGCCGCCCGACCACGGTGGCCGTGCCGGTTGACAGCGCGACGGGTAAAAACGTGTTGACGCTGACCTCCGGCATCATCAGCTCGGTCGCGAACATCACGCCGCCAATCGGGGTGTTGAATGTTGCCGCGATGCCGGCGCCGGCGCCGGCCGCCACCAGGGTGATACGCTGCGCCATCGGCATGGCGATCACCTGGCCCAACGTCGATCCCAATGCCGAGCCGATCTGAATGATCGGGCCTTCGCGTCCAACCGCCGCACCACTGCCGATGGCCAAGGCCGAGGCCAGGGATTTGGCCACCGCAACCACGGGGCGAATAATGCCACCTTGATAGTAGATCGCGTCCATCACCTCGGGAACACCGTGGCCCTTTGCTTCCGGCGCAAATGTCGTGACGATGAAGGTCACGCCGATTGCGCCGATGACAGGCACCAGAATGACGAACGCGCCCCAAGGCGAATACGGAGTGAACAGGCTTGCATCGTACTGCGCTGACAAGTGCCCGAGGAACAGCAGGTTGTGCACGAGCCCGATCAGTGCACGAAAGAACACGGCGCCGAATCCGGCGACGATGCCGACCACCAATGCGAGGCCGCAGAGCGACCACAGGCTGATCGGTCGCGGCTCTCGTTTCCCGGCAATGCCCGCGTTGGCCGATGGATCGGCCGGGGTCGAGGCAGGAGCAGCGGCGGCAGTATTCACCATTGTTGCTGGACCGGCGCAGCCTGTCGACCGCTCGCCTCGCCGAGGATGCCGCGCAATTGCTCTCTCTGCCCGGCGGACGTGCGCACCATCGACTTGCCTTAACGAGATGGATCGGGCGCGTCCAGACCATCGAACGCCGGTTTCGATTTCGCGTCTCATAATCCGGTGATCCGTCAGGCTGGATGAAAGCAGGCGCGGCGAGGAGGCACGCCTGCCGTTCGAGAGTCGCGGTCGCACGGATTGGTGCTGGATTCCCGCTTTCGCGGGAATGACGGGAGGGGAGTGGGAATGCGGGAGGGGAGTGGGAATGAGCAGGAGACGCCCTGATCACATGGTCGTTGCGTTTAGAACCGCCGCTCGAACACCGTTACCACGTCACCCGGCTGCAACGGCGTCGCCCGCCCGACGCGCCATTCGTTCGCGTGGCCGTTCTCGTTCCGTACGACGGATGCCCGATCCTCCACCGCGCGGTAGGTGAAGCCGCCCGCAAGGGCCACCGCGCTCAACAGTGTCATGCCCGGCTGATAAGGAAATTCGCCCGCCTTGTTGACCTCGCCGAGGACGAAAATCGGTCGGTACTGGATCACTTCAACCGAAACCGATGGCGCCACGACCAGGCCTTTACCGATCAGCGCCCTTCGCATGGATTCGCCCAACGCCGCCGGGGTTTGCCCCGCCGCCGGGAGGCTGCCCAGCATCGGCACCGCGATCCGTCCTGCGTCGTCGATGCGGAACTCCCCGGTCAGCGCATCTTCGCCGACCGTGATGATTCGCACCTGGTCGCCGGATCCAAGCCGATAGGCGGCGGCCGGGGCCGGCGGCAAAGGCGGCAGTCCACGGCCGGGTGCGCAGGCCGACAGCAGAGTTAGCGTCAGCGCGGCACAGATGCAGCGTCGGATCATCCTCATGGCGGGCAGCTTGCCGCATACAGTTGTCCGAAGAGTTAACGCACACGCATTAGCGTTCTCTTAGGGTCCGTCTCCGATGATTGCATCGGCGACCGCTTGACCAAAACGATCACGGCGCCGCCCGCCTTGCGGGTGATGGGGATCCGTTGATGCTCGAAACGCCCGCCGGCCCCGCGCACGCGCCGCCATTCCGCGGGGCGGAGCGTGAGTCCGGTGGTCCCCTCGAACCTGCCGCTGGACTGACCGGTCGCGCGCTGATCGCCATTCTGCGTCGGCGCAAGCTGCCGCTGCTTGCCTGCGCGCTGCTCATCCCAGTGCTGGCGCTGGTCGCGCTCAAGCGGGTGACGCCCCGCTATACGGCGGTGGGCACGCTGATCTACGACCCCAATCATTTCAAGCCGCCTGAGCTGCAAAGTATCCTGCAGGACGATCCGATCACCGAAGCGGTCATGTCGAGCCAGGCCGAAGTGCTGCACGGCCTGCGGGTGATCGAGCCGGTGGCGCACCAGCTCGATCTGTTCGGCAACCCGGAGTTCAATCCGGCGCTACGCGCGCCGTCCTGGATGGCGCGTGTGCTTGCCCCCGTGCATGCGCTGCTGCACCCGCAAGCTTCCACGGAACCCGCCGCCACCGGCCCTCCGCCGACTTCGCCGGCAAATGCCGTGCTGCTGAACGTGCAACGGGCGCTCGACGTGCATCCAGTGAATGCCTCGCACGTCCTGGAAGTGTCGTTCACCGCGGAAAATCCGGTGCTGGCGGCGGCGGTGGTGAACAACCTGATGGATACGTATATCAAGTCCCAGCTCGCGGCGAAGCTGACCGCGGTGGATAAGGCGCGCACCTGGCTGGAGACCCGCGCTGCCGAGCTGCGGACGCAGGTGCGCTCGGCGGAGGACCGCATCGCCGCGTATCGTGCGCGGCAGGGGCTGGTGCGCGGCGTGCATGCCGGGCTCGACACCGAGCAAGGCAGCCAGCTTACCGAGGATTTGGCGCGCGCCCGCGCCGATCTGGCCAGCGCCGAGGGCCGCCAGGACGCGGCCCGCAATCATGCCGGCGCCGCCACCTTGGCGGGTGTGGCGCCGAGCGTGGTGCAGTTGCGCCAGCAGACCGCCGCACTGGCCGCCCAGCTTCAGTCATTGAACGCGCGGCTCGGTCCCAATCATCCCGACGTGGTTGCGTTGCGCCGGGAGATCGAGCAGAGCCAGCGTGACACCGCCGCGGAAACCGCGCGCGTGGTGGCGGCGACCGAGGCGGAGGTGCGCGCCGCGCGCGACCGTGTTGCCGCACTGGAAGCTGATTTGACGGCGTCGCAGTCACGTGTCGATCGCAACGAGCTGGCGCAGATTCCGCTGAATGCATTGGAGCGGGACGCCGATGCATCCCGCACGCTGCTCGCCGCGGTGCTCGCGCGCATTCAGGAGACGGCCCAGCGCGCGGCGGTGGAAACGGTCGACGCGCGCGAGGTCTCATTGGCCTTGCCGCCCGAAGCACCGAGTTATCCGCGCACCGGGCCGATGCTCGCGGCGGCGCTGATGTTCGGCGTGCTGTTCGGGCTGTTTGTCGTCTATGTGCAGGAACTGGCGGACACCAGCCTGCGCAGCGGTGAGGAGGTGCGGGCGCTTGGTCTGCCGTGCCTGGCGCTGATCCCGGAGATGCGGCGTCGCCACATCGGCCGCTTGCGGGTGGAGGATTACGCAGCCCTGAAGCCACTCAGCGGTTTCGCCGAGCAGGTGCGTGGCCTGCGCGCCAGCCTGTGGCGCGGCGGGGCGACGCGGCCCGGCGTGGTCGCCATCACGGCTGCTCGCCCGGCCGAAGGCAAGACGACGCTGGCGCTTTCCCTTGCCCGCGTCACCGCCATGGCGGGCGAGCGCGTGCTGCTGCTGGATTGCGATCTGCGCCGCCCGGCGCTGGCACGGCTGCTCGGGGCGGAAGGGCAGCCGGGCCTGGCGGAGTGCCTGATCGGTGCTGCCACATTGGAGGGGGTCATCAGGAAGGACCCGTTAACCTCCATGGCGTACATCCCTGCAGGCTCGGCTGGGGCCGATGCGGCCGGCCTGTTCATGTCGGATGCCATGGCCCGCGCCCTGCAGACATTGCGGCAGGAGTACGATCTGGTGCTGATGGATGCCCCGCCGGCGCTTGCCGTCAGCGACACGCGCCTGATCGCGCGGCTGGCGGATGCCACCCTGTTCTGCGCCCGCTGGCAGCGTACCAGGCGGGAAATCGCGCGCAACGCCATCGAGCTGCTGGACGAATCGCAGGCCAGTATCGTCGGGCTGGTGCTGACCCGTGTCGACGCACGCGCGCATGGCCGGTCCGGTTACGCGGACGCCGAAGCCTGTCCGGTACGCAACCCACGCTATTTCCGGGACTGATACGAATGATCGTCGCCGGCTCTGTTGCGCTCGCCGCCCTGTTGCTGCTCTGGCCGGCGATGGTGAATGGGTACCCGCTGGTGTTTTCCGACACCGGCACATACCTGTCGCAGGCCATCCATCATTATCTCGGCTGGGACCGGCCGATCTTTTACAGCCTGTTCCTGCTGCCGCTGCACATGCGGCTGACGACATGGCCGGTGGTGTGCGTGCAGGCCTTGCTGGCCGCGCACATGCTGCACCTGGTCCGGCGCACGCTGCGGCCGGAATGGCCGGCCTGGTCGGTCGTGCCGCTTGCCGGGCTGCTGGCATTCGCATCGCCGCTGCCGTTCGTGGCGGCGGAGCTGATGCCGGACCTGTTCACTTCGCTTCTGGTGTTGTGCCTGGCGCTGCTCATCTTCGTGCCGGACCGGCTGAGTGGGCGGGAGCGGCTTTGGCTGCTCGGCCTGGCCGTGTTCACGATGACCGCGCACCTGTCCAGCCTGCCACTCGCGTTGGCGCTGCTTGGGCTGCTGACACCGCTGCGGCGGAGCCTGGGGGCATGCGTGCCATTGGGTCGTCGGGGCGTCGTCCGGCTGGTGGCGGCACCGATCCTTGCCGCGACCGCGATGATCGCGGTGAATGTCGCCGGGTATCGGGCGACGTCCGTGGCGCCGTTCGGCAATATCTTCGTGCTGGCCCGGGTGCTGTACGACGGGCCCGGCCTGCGCGTGCTGGCGCGCGATTGCCCGCGGGCCGGGTGGCGGCTGTGCGAGTATGTCGGCATGTTCCCGCCGACCGCCGACGACTTTCTGTGGCGCGCGGACAGTCCGCTGTACCAAGCCGGGGGCGCCAAGCTGATCAGCAACGAGGCGGATGCTATCATTGCTGCGGCGGTGCGCGCCGAGCCGGTCCGTGAACTGGACGCGGTGCTGGAGAATGGCGCGAGGCAACTCGCCCTGTTCTCCACCGGGGACGGGTTGCAGCCCTGGCCGGTCTCCGTGACACCCTGGATCGAACGCGATTTCCCAGCCTTCGAGCGGGCTGAGTACGAGCAGGCGCGGCAGACCGAGGGGCGCAAGATCTTGCCGGACTGGATGCCGGCGGTGCATGCGGCTGTTGGGGTCACCGGGCTGATCGTGTGCCTGGCGCTGCTGCCGGGAGCGTTGCGGCGCCGGCAGCCCGTCGCCGGGTTTGTGCTGGCAATGCTGCTGGCTTTGCTCGGCAACGCGCTGATTACGGGTGGGCTGTCCGGTCCACACGACAGGTATCAAAGCCGCCTGATGTGGCTGCCGGCGCTGATCGGCGTGCTGGCGCTGCCACCGCTTGCCATGCGTCCGCTGGGTGGGCGCAGTACTGCTGCTTCCTGGCGGGAGCGGAGCACTCCGTCGTGGCCGCGGTTGTCGCGGTCGTCCAGCTCTCCGAGCCGTGAAGAAAAGGCGTGGATGGTTTGCCTGCACGCGGGCGCGGCGCGATCGTCGGTGGGGTCGGCGGGCTGACGATGGCGGCCAAACTGATACCAGGGCGGGTTGAGAGTGGCCCATTCCTGTCAGTTCCGCGGAAACCGGGGTGCCGGGTGAACTCTCTTGGGATTTCGGGGGCTCTCGCCTGGATGCCCGCCTTCGCGGGCATGACGGACGGGCGGCATGACGGACGGGCGGCATGACGGACGGGCGGGCATGACGGGCGGGCGGGCGTGACGGGTCAGCGGGCATGACGGATCCGATGTCCGCTTCCGTGGGCATGCCAGATCGGGGGTCTGCGTCCGCTCGGTCTCGCATACGGCATCCGGAAGCAGGATATACGGCGCTTCGACGAGCCAGCGCCAAAAGCGACTGATCCACGATGAGCGGCCGGCCCGCCCGCGATGTTTTCTGGTCGGCGGTTGAGGCGGCGGCCTCTGCCGGATTCTCGCTTGCATCGGCGTTGGTAGTCGCACGCATCATCGGGCCGGCGG
>DATDIC010000651.1:0-5423 GCA_036521275.1 Acetobacteraceae bacterium | reverse complement strand
TCACCGACCTGCCGCCATATCTTCACCTCGCCGTATTGGCAGTCGGAGGCGTGGCAGTACTCGTGCTGCTTGGTCGGGGGCTGCGGGGCCTTGCGACGCCGGACGAGGCGGCTGCCGATCGTCGGTTGGAGCGTGCTTCCGGATTGCGCCACCGTCCGCTGTCGGTTCTGCGAGATCGGCCGACAGTCGCGGACGAGGCGGGGCAGGCCATGTGGCAGGCGCACGTCGTCCGCGCCGTCAATCAAATTCGTCGTCTTCGCGTTGGCTTGCCGCATCCGGGATTGGCTCGCCGCGACCCGCGTGCCCTGCGTGCCGGCCTGGTGGTGGGGCTGGTCGCCTGTTTCGGGATCGCCGGAAGCGATTCGCCGGCACGGCTGCTCGCCTCGTTGGAGCCCACCCTGCCCCGCGCGACCGCTGCGCCGGCAACCCAGCTTCAGGCCTGGATCACGCCGCCTGCGTACACGCACATCGCCCCGCTATTTCTGCGGCCGGAGGTACATGCGCTGTCAGTCCCCGCCGGGTCTCACCTCACCGTAAGCGTTACCGGCGGCGTGGGCACGCCAGTACTGTCGCTGGATGGCCGATCGACTGGTTTCAAGCGGCTTGATCAGGGCAGCTTCCAGGCGGATCAGGACCTGGTTGCCGGGGGCCATCTGGCGGTGCACCGCGGTGGTGGCGACCTCGCCGGGTGGGACCTGACCGTCGTTGCCGATCAACCGCCCACCGCTGCCTGGGCCGAACCGCCCGGGCCGGCCCCCGCTGACGCGCAGCATGTGCGCCTGCCATGGCGGACGGCCGATGATTACGGCGTGGTTTCACTCAGCCTCGAGATGCGGCTGCGCGATCGTCCGTCTGCCGCGCCGATCATCATCAACATCCCCATCGCCGGCGAGCCGAAATCTGCGCAGGGGGTAAATGAACAGGATCTGACGGCAAGTCCGTGGGCCGGCCTGGCAGTTACCGCCCGCCTGGTGGCGCGGGATTCGCCGGGACAAACGGGCCGCAGTGCCGACGCTGTGTTCACGCTGCCGGAGCGAGACTTTCATAACCCGATTGCCCGCGCCCTGATTGCCATCCGGAAAGGGCTCAGCTTGCGTCCCGACGACAGAGACACCGCCGTCGCCGGCCTGGATGCTCTGCTGATGGCTCGCAAGGCGTTCGGAGACGATTACGGAGCCTACGTCAACCTGAGCGGCATCTACTATCTTCTCGAACATGATCAGTCCGCGGGAGCCATTCCGCAGGCTCAGCAGCAGATGTGGGAACTTGCCCTGCATATGGAGGAAGGCGGCCTCGATCGCACTGCTCGCGCTCTGGAGCAAGCCCGCCAGGCGGCGCAGGACGCCTTGCAGAAGGCGCTACAGAATCCCACCGATCCCAACCGCCAGGCACTGGAGCAGCGGTTGCGGGAGTTGGAGCAGGCGATCCAGAACCGCATGCAGGCGCTGATGGACCAGCTTCGGCAGAACGGTCAGCAATTGCCGCCTAATGCTGACGCTCAGCGCCTGAACAGCCAGGACATGCAGCGGCTTGCCGAGCAGGCCCGCGAAGCCGCCCGTCAGGGTCGGATGCAGGACGCGCAGCAGCGGATGGCGGAACTTGAGCGCATGCTGGATGCGTTGCGGAACGCCCGTCCAATGACCGCGGAGGAGATGCGGCGCGCCCAGCAGCGACAGCGCGGGCAGCAGCAGATGGGGGCGCTGCAGGACATGATCGGCCGGCAGGGAGGCTTGCTGGATCATACCCAAAGCAGGCAGCAATCATCAAATCCGGACGAGCAGGGCGATAACGCGCCTGCCAGCCAGACACCCGATGCGGCACAGCAGCGGGAGGCAGACCAGCGCATCCAGCAGGCACTGCGCCGAGCCCTGGGCGAAATGATGCAGCAGTTCGGCGATCTGACCGGGAAAATCCCGCAAAGCCTTGGCGAAGCGGATCAGGATATGCGCAGCGCCGCGCAGGCACTCGGCCAGGGGCAGGACAAGGCTGCCGGGGACG
Organism: Acetobacteraceae bacterium; assembly: GCA_036521275.1. Taxonomy (GTDB): domain Bacteria; phylum Pseudomonadota; class Alphaproteobacteria; order Acetobacterales; family Acetobacteraceae; genus DATDIC01. The sequence goes on along the minus strand of DATDIC010000651.1, from coordinate 3,425 downwards.
CCGAGCAGCAGGCTATCGAGGCACTGCAGAAGGGCGGCCAACAGATGGGCCAGCAGATGGCCCAGCAGTTCGGCAACGGCCAGTCGGGCGAGGGCAGCCAGCCGGGCGATCAGCCGGGTCTCGCGTTGCAGGACGGGCCGGATGACGGGCCCGGGTTCGGTCCCCTGCCCGGCCATGCCGGCCGTCGCGATCCGCTCGGCCGACGTTTCGGTGAAGGCCATAACGGCGCCGACGAAACGGACGATGTGACCGTGCCGGACCAGGCTGCCCGCCAGCGCGCCCAGGAGATCGAGCAGACGTTGCGCGAACGCGGCGCCGACCGCTCCCGCCCACAGGAAGAGCTCAATTACATCAACCGCCTGTTGAAGCAGTTCTAAGCCGACGGCGGCTGGTGTTCCCGCACTGGCCTTCCGTCCAGCGGCCTTGCTAGAGTGGGGGACGATTCGCCGGTTCACCGGCGCGGTCGCGTGAGGTGAACAGAATGAAACTAAAGGCGGATCGCGCCTCCCTGCTCAAGGCGCTGGCTCACGTTCAGAGCGTGGTCGAGAAGCGCAACACCATCCCGATCCTGGCGAACGTCATGCTGACGGTGCGCGACGGCACGCTGACGCTCACCGCCACGGATATGGAAATTGCCATCGTCGAGGATGTTCCGGCCAGCGCGTCGCGTAACGGCTCCTGTACTGCTCCCGCGGCGACGCTGTATGAGATCGTCCGCAAGCTGCCGGAGAACGCGGAGATCGAGCTCGACCACCCGGGTGGCGACGCGCAACTGGAGCTGCGGGCAGGCCGCTACGACACCAAGCTGGTGGTGCTGCCGACCGAGGATTTCCCGGCCATGACGGCGGGGGCGCTGCCGCATCGCTTCAGCCTGTCGGCCATGCAGCTTCGGGGACTGATCGATCGTACCCGCTTCGCGATCAGCACGGAGGAGACGCGCTACTACCTGAACGGGATCTTTCTCCACGCCGCCGAGAGCGACGGCACCCGCGTGCTGCGCACGGTGGCGACCGACGGACATCGGCTCGCTCGCGTGGAGGAACCGCTGCCGGAGGGAGCCGGCCAGATGCCGGGCGTCATCATCCCCCGCAAGACGGTGGCCGAGCTGCGCAAGCTGCTGGAGGAGGTTTCCGGCAACGTGGAGCTCGGTCTTTCCGATACCCGGGTGCAGTTTCATGTCGAGTCCGTGTTGCTGACCAGCAAACTGATCGACGGGACCTTCCCGGAATATGAGCGTGTCATCCCGCGCGGGAACGACAAGATACTGCGGGTCGGCAAAAAGGACTTTTCGGACGCCGTAGGTCGGGTCTCGGCCATCTCCACCGAGCGCTCCCGGCCGGTGAAACTGTCCCTGCAGCGGGACCGGCTGGAACTCTCGGCCTCGAGCCCCGAGCAGGGGACAGCCACCGAGGAACTGGACTCCGATCGGGTGAAATACGACGCTGGACCGCTGGAGATCGGGTTCCAGGCGCGGTACTTGAACGACATTACCGACCAGATCAGCGAATCTGTGGAGTTCTGCTTCGCCGATGGGTCGGCGCCGACCATTGTGAGGGATGCTGGCGATGCCAGCGCGCTTTACGTGCTGATGCCGATGCGTGTGTAGCGAGACAGCAGCGGGCGAGACGGACGCAGCGGCCGGCACGGGGATCGACGCCAAACTGCGCTTGGCGCGGCTACAACTGACTGATTTCCGGAACTATGCCGCCCTGACCTGGTGCCCCGGCGCCCGCATCAGTGCGCTGTTCGGTCCGAACGGCAGCGGCAAGACCAATCTGCTGGAGGCGGTTTCGCTGCTGGTTCCTGGACGGGGACTGCGGTCGGCGCGGACCGTCGATATGGCTCGCCTCGGGCCCGGAGCCAGCGGCCGATGGGCGGTGGCGGGGCGGTTGGCCACCGCGGGCGGCCCAGTGCTTATCGAGACGGGCATCCTGCCGGAAGGACCGCCCGATCGGCGCGTCGTCCGCATCGACGGGTCGGCGCCGCGCAGCCAGTCGGAAATTGCCGCGCGGGTTGCCGCAGTCTGGCTCACCCCACAGATGGATCGGCTGTTTCAGGAGCCAGCGTCCGGACGCCGCCGGTTCCTGGACCGTCTGGTATGGGCGCTGGAGCCGGCCCACGCGCGGGAGATTGCAGCGCATGACGCGGCCATGAGCGGGCGCAACAGGCTGCTGGCGACCAACGTGGCAGATTTGGCATGGCTCGCCGGACTGGAGGACACGATGGCACGGCATGCCGTCGCGGCGACCGCAGCACGCATGAGCCTGGTCACCCGCCTGGGCCGGGCGCTGGCGGCCGGAGTGGTCGACGGGTTCCCGCCGGTGCGGATCGCGCTGGAATGCCGGATCGCCTCCCGGCTGGCCTCTGAGCCGGCGATCGAGGTGGAAGAATGGCTGCGGCACGAACTGGCAGCCCGACGCCTGCCAGATAAGGCGGCCGGCTCGGCCGGCGTGGGAGCGCATCGCTGCGACATGGTGCTGACCGACCTGGCGGGAATGCCAGCCGGCCAGGCCAGTACAGGCGAGCAGAAGGCGATGCTGCTGACAGTGATACTGGGCCATGCTGGGCTGATCGCCGAGGCGCGGGGGTTCGCTCCCTTGCTGCTGCTCGACGAGCCGGCGGTGCATCTCGATCCGTCGCGCCGTCGCGCTCTGTTCGCGGCGCTGGAACGGCTGCCAGCCCAGGTGCTGCTGACGGGCACCGACCCGGAAACGTTTCTGCCGCTGGCCGATCGCGCCGAGGGACTACGTGCCGGGGACGGACGCCTTGTCGGGGACCGGCGCTTTTCACCGCGGTCATCCGATTCCGCCCCTGTCGCTCGATCGCTGTAGCAGCTATATATCTAGAGTACCCAATACAACTCCGGAGTCGCCCGTCGGCATGTCTGAAAACGCCGCGCCCCACCCTGATTCCGACCCGCAGGCGGTCGCCTATGATGCTTCCTCGATTTCAGTCCTCAAGGGCCTGGATGCCGTTCGCAAGCGGCCCGGAATGTATATCGGGGACACCGATGACGGGTCTGGCCTGCATCACATGGCGTTCGAGATTATCGATAACGCGGTGGACGAAGCGCAAGCAGGTTTTGCCACCCGCTGCGACGTGATGCTCAACGGCGACGGCAGTGTGACGGTCAGCGATGATGGACGCGGCATTCCCATTGATATCCATGTGGAGGAAGGCGTGTCCGCCGCCGAGGTGGTACTGACCCGGCTACATGCGGGCGGCAAGTTCAACCAGAACTCCTACAAGGTGTCCGGTGGGCTGCATGGCGTCGGCGCCGCGGTGGTGAACGCGTTGTCGGAGTGGATGGAGGTCCGCATATGGCGCGACGGCCATGAGCATCTAATCCGCTTCCGCGACGGGGACGCCGAGGCTCCATTGTCGGTTGTCGGGCCGGCCAATCACCCGAGCGGGACCGAGGTCAC
>DATDIC010000650.1:0-6040 GCA_036521275.1 Acetobacteraceae bacterium | reverse complement strand
TCGGCGCGGGGTCCGGTCTGGCCGAAGGGGGAGATGTAGACGATCGGCGCACCCGGATTGAGCTGCCGCAGGGTTGGCATGTCCCAGCCGCGGCGGGCGAGCTCGCGCGGTGCTCCGGCGCAGACGATCAGGTCGGCGGCGGCGAACGCGTCCCGCGTTGCGGCGGCATCGCTGATGAGCTTCTTGCCGTGGTGGAGATAACGGCTGAGCGGGGTGGACAGGTCCGGGTCGATGCAGGCGATTTCGGCGCCGACATCCGCCAGCAAACGGCCGCAGACCGCGGCGGCGAGTGCCTCGCCGGCCTGGAGGACGCGGAATCCACGCAACAGCGGCATTACTGATCCTTGGTGACGTGACGATGGCAGCGGGTTGTGCCCGCGTCGCGCGTGGAAGAAAACTCTCCCGGCAGCGAGCGGGGTAGCAGGGCATGGCGTGGCGGATCGGTGTGGACTCCGGCGGGACGTTCACCGATGTCTGTCTGTTCGATGACGCGACGGGCCGTATCGAGGTGTGGAAAGTCCCCTCCACCCCCGACGATCCGTCACGCGGCATCGCCCAGAGCGTGCAGGAAGGCGTCCGGCGCGTCGACGCCTCCGCCGCCGGCATCAGCTATTTCGGCCACGGTACCACCGTGGCGACCAATGCGCTGATCCAGCACCGCGGTGTGCCCACCGGCCTGATCACCGGCGACGGCTTCCGCGACCTGCTGGAGATCGGCCGGCAGAAGCGCCCCGACCTGTACGACCTGCAAGTGGACAAGCCCCCGGTGCTGGTTTCGCGCGACCGCCGCTGGGAGGTACCGGAGCGGGTGCGCCATGACGGCTCGGTGGAAACGAAATTGGATGAGGAGGCGGTGCGCCATGCCGCACGGCAGTTGCGCCAGGCCGGCGTGCAGGCGGTGGCGATCTGCTTCCTGTATGGCTTCGTCCGCCCGCAGCATGAACAGCTCGCCGCGCGCATCGTGGCCGAGGAATTCCCCGACGCGTTCGTCTGCACCGGGCACGAGGTGGCGCCGGAGTTCCGCGAATATGAGCGGATGTCGAGCGCAGTGGTGAACGCCTATCTCGGGCCGGTCATGCAGGGATACATAAGGCGGCTGGGCGACCGGCTGCGCGAACTGGGGATTACCGCCACGCCGCATTTGACCCAATCCAATGGCGGCGTGATCGGGTTCGAGGCGGCCGCCCGGCTGCCGGTGCGCACCGTGCTGTCCGGCCCCAGCACCGGCGTCGTCGCGGCGCAGGAGGTCGGGCGGATGGCGGGCCTGCCGGACCTGATCACCTTCGACATGGGCGGCACCAGCACCGATGTCGCGTTGCTGCAGAACGGCCAATGCCGGCTGGCCAGCGAGGCGGTGGTGCACGGGTATCCGATCAAGGCGCCGATGCTGGACATCCACACGGTGGGTGCCGGCGGCGGGTCCATTGCGTATGTCGATAGCGGCGGGCTGTTGAAGGTGGGGCCGCGCAGCGCCGGCGCCGATCCCGGGCCGGTGTGTTACGGGCGCGGCAATACCGAGCCGACGGTGACGGATGCCAATCTGGTGCTGCAAACGCTCAATCCGACGCATCTGCTTGGCGGGCGGATGCCGGTGCGGCAGGATCTGGCGCGGCAGGCCATCGCCGGACTGGCGGAACGGCTGGGGCTGGAGGTGATGGAAACCGCTCAGGGCATCATTTCGGTGGTAACTGCGAACATGGCGCGGGCCATCCGGGTGATCAGCGTGCAGCGCGGGCATGATCCGCGCGACTACACGCTGGTGGCGTTCGGTGGCGCCGGCCCGCTGCACGCCGCGCGGCTGGCGCGGGAGCTGGAGATTTCCCGCATCCTGGTGCCGCGCGCGCCCGGCATTCTGTGCGCCATGGGCCTGCTGCTGACCGATCTGCGCGCCGATTTCGCCACCACGCGCCTGCATACGCTTTCGCCGCAGGTGCTGCCGGCGGTCATTGCCGCTTTCGCCGCATTGCAGCTTCAGGCCGATGCGTGGTTCGCGGCGGAAGGCATTGCGTCGGCGGCGCGGCGGGTCAGCCGCACGGCGGATATGCGCTATGCCGGCCAGAACTACGAACTTTCGGTGCCGCTGCCGGACGGGCCGATCAACGCGGCCAGTCTCGACGTGCTGGCCGAGGGATTCGCCGCCGCGCATAGCCGCATGTATGGGTTCACGGCGGAGGAAGAACCGGTGCAACTCGTTACGTTCCGCATCGAGGCGACCGGGCTGGTCCACAAGGCGCAGTTCCAGCCGCAGCCGGACGCCGGTCCGGATGCCGCCGCAGCGATCATCGGCGACCGCGAGGTGTGGCTGCCGGAGGCCGGCGGTTTCGTCTCCTGCCCGGTGTATGACCGCGAGCGGCTGCGCTGCGGCAATTGCATAGCCGGTCCGGCGATCGTGGAGCAGATGGATGCGACCACGGTGGTGCTGCCCGGCATGACGGGCCGGGTGGAACCGTACCTCAACCTGATCCTGGAGATGACGGCCGACTGAATGTGGTGGCTGCTGAAACGGACGGCGATCTCTGTCCTGCTGGTGTGGGTGGTGGCGAGCATCGTGTTCGCCGCCATCCGGCTGGTGCCGGGCGACCCGGCGGAGCTGCTGCTCAGCCAGGGCGGCGCGGCGCCCGATCCCGCCATCGTCGCCCAGTTGCATGACCAGCTTGGCCTGAACAAGCCGTTTCTGGTGCAATATGTTGGCAGTTTCCGCGATCTTCTGTCCGGCGATCTCGGCCAATCACTGCAGGACCAGACCCCGGTTGCGGATGAGATCATGGTGCGCCTGCCGCGCACGCTGGAGCTGATCCTGGCCGCCACGATCATCGGCATGCTCAGCGGCATTCCGGCGGGCACGATGGCGGCGGCGTGGCGCGGCGGCTGGTTCGACCGCAGCGCCTCGTTCATTGCGGCGGTTTCCCTGGCGGTGCCGGTATTTGTCGTCGGCACGCTGCTGGTGCTGATCTTCGCGCAGGCGCTGCGCTGGGTGCCGGCCGGCGGCTACGTGCCGCTGGCGCAGGCGCCCGGGCGGCATTTGCTGTTGCTTGCCATGCCGGCCGTTACCATCGGGATCGGGCTGGGGGCGGCGGCGTTCCGCATGACGCGCGCCTCGGTGCTGGACATCACCATGCGCGACTATGTGCGCACCGCCCGCGCCAAGGGCCTGCATCCGCTGCGCATCCTGCTGCACCACGTGCTGCGCAACGCGCTGATGCCGGTGGTGACGGTGCTGGCGCTGAACATGGGCACGCTGCTGGGCGGCACGGTACTGGTCGAGTACGTGTTCAACTATCCCGGCCTGTCCGGCATGCTGGTGGATGCGGTGAACGCCCGCGACTATCCGGAAGTGCAGGGGATCGTGCTGGTGATCTCCATCCTGTTCGTGGCGCTCAATCTGCTGGTCGATCTGCTCTACGCCGTGCTCGATCCGCGCGTGCGCCACGGATGAGGCGTATCCGCCGGCTGCCGATGCTGACCATGGGCGTGATCGTGCTGCTGGCGCTGCTGGTCCCGGTGCTGCCGCTGCCCGATCCGGTGCACATGGACGTGGCTCACCGGCTGGCCCGGCCGTCGGTGCGGCACCTGCTCGGACAAGACGAGTACGGACGCGACGAACTGACCCGCCTGCTGTGGGGCGCGCGCGTGTCGCTGGCGGTTTCCTTCTCGGCCTCGGCGCTGGCCTGCGTGATCGGCACCGCGCTGGGGCTGGCGGGCGGGTTCCTGCGCGGTGTCGTCGAGTTCGTGGCGGTGCGCAGCATGGATGTCGTGCTGTGCTTTCCGCCGCTGCTGCTGGCGCTGCTGGTGGTCACGCTGATGGGTCCGGGCGCGACGACGCTGATCCCGGTGCTGGCGCTGGTCTATCTGCCGGGCTTCGTGCGGGTGGTGTATGCCAGCGTGCTGTCGGTGCGGTCGCAGGATTACGTGGAGGCGATGCGCGTGCTGGGCGCCGGCCGCACCCGCATCATGCTGCGCACCATCCTGCCGAATGTCGGCGGCCCGATCCTGGTGCAGTTCAGCCTGACCGCCGCGTCGGCCGTGGTGCTGGAATCCGGGCTGTCGTTCCTGGGTCTGGGCGTGGTGCCGCCGGCGCCGTCCTGGGGGCTGATGATCGGCAGCGCGCGGGCCACGATGAACCAGGCGCCGTTGCTGCTGCTGTGGCCGTGCGCCGCGCTGACGCTGACCATCCTGGCGATGAACGCGCTGTGCGATGCGTTGCGCGACGCGCTGGACCCGCATCATGCGGTCAGCGGAGGGGTGCGGCGTCGGCTGCTGGCGCGGCTGGTTCCCGGGCTGGTGGCGTCCGCCGGGCCGGTGGTGGAGGTGCGCGGGCTGACCGTGGAGATCGAGACGCCAGGCGGGCCGATCCGTCCGGTGCGGGACGTGTCGTTGCGGGTGATGCCGGGCGAGACGGTGGCGATCGTCGGCGAGAGCGGCTCGGGCAAGTCGCTGACCGGCCTGGCGCTGATGGGGCTGCTGCCGCCGATGGCGCGGGTTTACGCCGGCGCGGCGTTCGTGGAGGGCCATGACGTGCCGCGGCTGGACGAAGCCGCGCTGCGACGGCTGCGCGGGTCAGCCATGGCGATGGTGTTCCAGGACCCGCTGAGCAGCCTTAATCCCGTGCACCGCGTGGGTGCCCAGGTGGCCGAGGCAATCCGTGCGCACACCGCGGTGTCCGCCGGCACCGCGTGGCGGCGGGCGGCGGGGCTGCTCGGGCGGGTCGGCATTTCCGACCCTGAGCGCCGTGCCCGCGCGTTTCCGCACGAAATGTCGGGCGGCATGCGGCAGCGGGCGATGATCGCGCTGGCCATCGCCAACGATCCGCGGCTGCTGATCGCCGATGAGCCGACCACGGCGCTGGACGTGACCATCCAGGCGCAGGTGCTGGACTTGCTGGCCGGCCTGCAGCGGGAGCGCCGCATGGCGCTGCTGTTCATCACCCACAGCCTGCCGGTGGTGGCCGAGACCGCCGACCAGGTGCTGGTGATGTATGCCGGGGAGATCGTGGAGCGTGGCGGCGTGACAGAGGTGTTCGCCGCGCCGCTGCATCCCTACACCGCCGCCTTGCTGGACAGCGCGCCGAAGTCGGATGGCAGCCTGCCGGTGCCGATCCCCGGCACGGTGCCGCAGCCGCACGCGCTGCCGCCCGGCTGCGCTTTCGCACCGCGCTGCCCGCATTGCCGCCCGGCCTGTGAGGCGGCGCCGCCGCCGTTGCTGGACGCGCGCCCCGGGCGTGCCACGCGTTGCATCCGCTGGCGGGAGATCGCGCCCATCTTGCCGGCCCAGGCGGCGGACGCATGACGCCGTTGGTGCGGGCGGAACATCTGACCCGGCATTTCGCCCCGCACGGGTTGTTCGCGCGTGGCCGGCCGGTGCAGGCGGTGACCGATGTTTCGTTGGACATCAGTCGCGGCGAGGCGCTGGGACTGGTGGGGGAGAGCGGGTCGGGCAAGACCACGATCGGGCGTCTGATGCTGCGGCTGCTGCCGCCGAGTTCCGGCCGCGTGCTGCTTGACGGACGCGATCTGGCGCAGGCCAGCGCGGCGGAGCTGGTGCGGCTTCGCCGGCGCATGCAACTGGTGTTCCAGGACCCGTATGCGAGTTTGGATCCGCGACGCATCGTGGGGGCGCAGATCGCCGATGGGCTGGCGATCCATGCGCTGGTACCGGCGGGCGCGCGCGATCAGCGCGTGGGTGAATTGCTGGAGCAGGTGGGGCTGCCGCAGGCGCACGCAGATCGCTATCCGCACGAGTTCAGCGGCGGCCAGCGCCAGCGCATCGGGCTAGCGCGGGCGCTGGCGACCGGGCCGGAGTTTCTGGTTGCCGATGAACCGGTCTCGGCGCTGGACGTGTCGGTGCAGGCGCAGGTGCTGGCGCTGGTGGCGGAGCTGCGCAGCCGCCTGGGGCTGGCGCTGCTGTTCATCAGTCATGACCTGTCGGTGGTGCGCAGCCTGTGCGATCGGGTGATGGTGCTGTACCTGGGCCGCGTGATGGAGGAAGGGCCGGCGGTGGAGGTGCTGGTGGCGCCGCGGCATCCTTACACGCTGGCGCTGCT
>DATDIC010000649.1:0-4273 GCA_036521275.1 Acetobacteraceae bacterium | reverse complement strand
CTGATCGACCACCCGCATCGACAGCTTCACCTTGCCGCGCTCGTCGAAGCCGATGACCTTCACCTTCACCTTGTCGCCGACATTCACCACGTCGCCGGTCTTCCCCACCCGGCCCTGCTGCAGCTCGCTGATATGCACCAGCCCGTCGCGGGACCCCAGGAAGTTCACGAACGCCCCGAAATCGGCGGTCTTCACCACCTTGCCGTTGTAGATCACGCCGATCTCCGGCTCCGCGACGATCCCGCGGATCCAGTCCACCGCCGCCTGCGCCTGCGTCGCATCGGTCGCCGCCACCTTGATAGTGCCATCATCCTCGATGTCGATCTTGGTGCCGGTCTGCTCGACGATCTCGCGGATCACCTTGCCGCCGGTGCCGATCACCTCGCGCACCTTCTCCTTCGGGATGTTGATCACCGTGATCCGCGGTGCAGTCGCCGCCACGTCGGAACGGGCACCGGTGATCGCCTTGGACATCTCGCCCAGTATGTGCATCCGCCCCTCGCGCGCCTGATCGAGCGCGATGCGCATGATCTCCGGCGTGATGGAGGTGATCTTGATGTCCATCTGCAGGCTGGTCACGCCCTTCTCGGTGCCGGCCACCTTGAAGTCCATGTCCCCCAGATGGTCCTCGTCACCCAGGATGTCGGACAACACGGCGAAGCCGCGATCCTCCTTGATCAGCCCCATGGCGATGCCGGCCACCGGGCGCGCCAGCGGCACGCCGGCATCCATCAGCGCCAGCGACGAACCGCACACCGTCGCCATGGAGGACGAGCCGTTGCTTTCGGTGATCTCGGAAACCACCCGCAGCGTGTAGGGGAACTTGTCCTTCCCCGGCAGCAGCGGATGCACCGCGCGCCACGCAAGTTTCCCGTGCCCCACCTCGCGCCGGCCCGGCGAGCCCATGCGGCCCGCCTCGCCCACCGAATAGGGCGGAAAATTGTAGTGCAGCATGAAGTGCTCGCGATACTCGCCCTCCAGAGCGTCGATCACCTGCTCGTCCTGGCCGGTGCCCAGCGTGGCGACGCACAGCGCCTGGGTCTCCCCGCGGGTGAACAGCGCGCTGCCATGCGAGCGCGGCAGGATGCCGACCTCGGCAATGATCGGCCGAACGGTGCGCGTGTCCCGACCGTCGATACGGGTGCCGGTGTCCAGGATGGCGTTGCGGACGATGTCCGCTTCCAGCTCCTTGAACAGCCGCTTCGTTTTTTCGGCGTCGCGCCCCTCGGCGGTAAGCGTCTCCAGTGCCGCAGCCTTGGCGGCTTCGACCTTGTCGTGCCGAACCTGCTTGTCTTTCTCGTGATAGGCCTCGGTAAGCCCGGCGCGTGCCAGCTCGCCCAACCGGTCCGCCAGGACCTTGTCATCCTCGGCGGGCTCGACCAGCGTCCACGGGTCCTTCGCGGCCCGCTCCGCCAGCTCGATGATCGCAGCGATCACCGGCTGGAATTGCTGATGCCCGAAGGTCACCGCGCCCAGCATCACGTCCTCGGGCAGCTCGTGCGCCTCGCTCTCCACCATCAGCACGCCCTCAGCCGTGCCGGCCACCACCAGATCCAGCGTGCCGTGCTCTCGCTGCGCGTCGGTCGGGTTCAGGATGTACTGGCCGTCCTGATAGCCCACGCGGGCGGCGGCGACCGGGCCGAAGAACGGGATGCCCGACAAGGTCAGCGCCGCCGAGCAGCCGATCATCGCCACGACATCCGGATCGTTCTCCAGGTCGTGGCTCAGCACCGTGGCGACCACCTGGACCTCGTTGCGGAATCCTTGGGGGAACAGCGGGCGGATCGGCCGATCGATCAGCCGGCTCACCAGCACCTCTTTCTCGGACGGGCGGCCCTCCCGCTTGAAGAACCCGCCGGGGATCTTCCCCGCCGCGAACGCCTTTTCCTGGTAGTTTACCGTCAGCGGGAAGAAATCCTGCCCCGGCCTGGAGCTTTTCACCCCGACCGCGGTGCACAGCACGATGGTGTCGCCGTAGCGAGCCAGCACCGCACCGTCCGCCTGGCGGGCAATCTTGCCCGTCTCCAGGATCAGCTTGCGCCCGCCCCAGTCGAGTTCCTTGCGATAGTAATTGAACATGCGTCTTCCTTCGATGCCGGGCATCGGCGGACGCATCCCGAGCGACCCCTCCCCTCTGGCGGGCTGCGGCGTCTCGGGTCGCATGGAGGCGGTCGCGGCCGAAGCCGGGCCGCAGGCCATGTGGCCAGAAACGCCGTCGCGGAACCCGATGCCCAGGGTGGCCGGACCGGCGGTCTGTTGTCCGCCGCGTGCCGCGACGGTTTGGGGCCTCTGCCCCTCATTGCTCCGCGCCACTATTGACCCGGAGGTCGTGACCGACACCCCTCATATAAGAAAGGCGCCGGATAATTCAGGCGTTTTCCTCGTATCTCCCGAACTTCGCAGGAAAATACCGGGCGCGCCGCGGCCCTATCGGCGCAGACTCAGCCGCCCGATCAGCGTCTCGTATCGCTGTTTGTCCTTCGCCTTCAGATAATCCAGCAGCCGGCGCCGCCGGCCAACCAGCATCAGCAGCCCGCGCCGGCTATGAAAATCCTTGGCGTGGGTTTTCAGATGCTCGGTCAGGTTGCCGATCCGCTCCGAAAGAAGCGCCACCTGCACCTCCGGGCTGCCGGTATCCCCGGCTCCGGTCGCGTAATCAAAAACCAGCGCCGTGCGGCGCTCCGCGGTGATCGACATCGGATTTCTCCTGGTTGGAAGTGGATCAGCGCGTCCAGGAGCCCGGTGTCACAGGATCCGCTCGGGCCTCAGCCAGCCGTCGCCCAGACGGCAAAGCCCGATCACGCGGCCCCCCGCCATCGCACGTGCCAATCCGTTATCCGGATCGACAGCGGCTGGAATGCGGCCCATCAGCGTGACCAGGCTGATCGCCTGCCCGCGCCGAAGGTCGCCGGCCTCGGCTTCGGTAACGGCCAGCGCCGGGATGTCGGCCAGCGCGGTCGTCACCGGAAGCAGCAGGTCCGGGGAAGCCGGCGGGGTATGGTCCGCTCCGGTCAGTTTGTCCAGCCCGATCGCCTGCTGCTCGTTGAACGGGCCGACCCGCAGCCGGCGCAAAGCGGCAACGTGCCCGACCGTGTCACAGCTCAGCGCAAGATCCCGCGCCAGGCTGCGCATGTACACGCCCTTGCCCGACTCGACCTCGAACACCGCCGTATCGGCGTCCGGCCGGGCGATCAGCTCGAACCGGTCCACGCGCGCCGGCCGTGGTTCCAGCACCGCCGCCCGGCCCTCCCGGGCCATGTCATAGGCCCGCTCTCCAGCCACCTTCACGGCGGAGAAAATCGGCGGCACCTGCATGATGGCACCGCGAAAGCGCGGCAGCGCCGCCTCGATCTCCGCATCGGCCGGACGCACCGGGGACGTCGCCACAACCTGCCCGTCCGCGTCATCGGTGTCCCGCCCCTCGCCGAACCGCAGCGTGAAACGGTACAGCTTCGTCCCATCCATCACGTACGGCACCGTCTTGGTCGCCACGCCGAAGGCAACCGGCAGCACGCCGGTCGCCAGCGGATCCAGCGTACCGCCATGTCCGGCTTTGCGCGCATCGAACGCGCGGCGCAGCCGGTTGACCACGTCGGTGCTGGTCAACCCGGCGGGCTTGTCGATGACCAGCCACCCGTCCAGCGGGCGGCCACGGAGTTTGCGCCGAGGCATGGGTCGATCCGGTGCGATGAAGGCGCGCCTTCTGACACGGAGCGCCCGATATACCAAAGCCCCCGGCCGGCACGGGAAAAATCCGGCCGCAGGAAAATCCAACCGCGGGGAAATCCGGCCGCACCGGCCCGGCAATGAGCCGCCGCGTCACCCCCGCAGTCCGGCGGGCATCCTGGGCGACTCCAGCGGGCCTCCCTTTTCGCCGAGCCACCGTTCCAGGTCGCGCCCCAGGCATAACCCGCAGTGGACAGGCCGGCGATGATCTCCATCCCGCTGCGGCTGACATGCAGGTCCTGCTGCACCTGCTCGCCAAACAAGGCCCGCGCGGTGGTGACCACGATGAACGGCGCCAGCGCCAACATCGCGCACGCTACCGTGGCTGGATATTTCCCTTCGAACGGCCGCGGAATCCGCCGCGTCGGAGCCGCCGGCCCACGCACCGGCACAGCCTCTCCCCCCATAAACCTCGAGAAATCGCACCACCAACGGAACCAGCAGCAGCGCGCCCGTCATCAGCCGCACCCAACGAGCGGACCCGCCATCCCGGCGCGGCCTCACGCCGCCACCTGTTGCGATTCACTCCCGCAACAACGGGCACCCG
>DATDIC010000648.1:0-2904 GCA_036521275.1 Acetobacteraceae bacterium | reverse complement strand
ACCGTCCGAGACGCTGACTCGTCCCTCGTCATGCCCGCGCAGGCGGGCATCCATCCGACCCCGCAGTCTGCACGGACAGTCGCTGGATTCCCGCTTTCGCGGGAATGACGGGGAATGGGTCGATCTTTCCGCCGCTTGGTATTAGACCACCCCACCCCGAACCGAATTTCGGAAGGTCGGCTTCACAGACAGCACAGCCCGGGGAATGCCCACGAAACTGCGCGGCCACGGACACCGGTGGATTCCCGTTTTACCTCTACATCACGGCGGATAATGGTGTGGCCACCTCCTCCAGCGGGCGGCGCTCCGCATTGATGCCCAGCAGCGCCGCGGTGACGGCGCCGACCAACATCAGGCCCCCGCCGAGCAGGTATCCCCACATGATCGACACACGGGAGCCGGTGTCGATCAGCGCGCCGAACAGCGCCGGGCCGGCGACACCTCCGATGCCCGTGCCCAGCGCATAAAACAATGCGATCGCAACCGCCCGCACCTCCAGCGGAAAACTCTCGCCCACAGTGAGATAGGCGGAGCTGGCAGCCGCCGAAGCAACGAAGAAAATGATCGTCCAGGCGCCCGTCTGCGCCTCCGCGGACAGGCCGCCCGCGGCAAACAGCCATCCGGTCACCGCCATCAGCACGCCCGAAATCGCATAGGTGGCGGTGATCATCGGCCGGCGGCCGATCGTGTCGAACAGCCGTCCCAGCACCAGCGGGCCAAGGAAATTGCCCGCCGCGAAAGGCAGGATGAACAGCCCGACGCTGTCCGGCTTGATGCCGTAAAACCGCGTCAGGATCAGCGCATAGGTGAAGAAGACTGCGTTGTAGCAGAATGCCTGCGTGGCCATCAGCACGACACCCAACACCGTGCGCTTCCGATAATGCGTCACCAGCGCGCGCATCCCGGCCACAAACCAGGAATGCACATCGGTACGCAGCCGGATGCGATTGTTCGGCACCGGCGGCAATGGGCGCCCGGTTTCGGCAGCCACACGTTCCTCGATGCCTGCAACCACCCGTTCGGCCTCGTGCGGCTGGCCATGCGTCATCAGCCAGCGCGGGCTTTCGGGGATCCAGTGGCGCAGGAACAGCACGATCCCACCCAGCACGCCGCCGATCAGAAACGCCAGTCGCCAGCCGATTTCCGGCGATATTATCCTCGGGTCGAGCACCACCACGGAGCCGCCAGCCCCGATCGCGGCGCCGATCCAGAAACTGCCATTGATCACCAGGTCGGTGAAGCCGCGTTTGCGAGCCGGGATCAGTTCCTGGATCGCCGCGTTCACTGCGGCATATTCGCCGCCGATGCCGGCCCCGGTCAGGAAACGGAACAGTGCGAACGACCAGAAGTTCCAGGAAGCGCCGGTGGCGAGCGTCGCCAGCAGATAGATCAGCACCGTAATGCTGAACAGCTTCTTCCGCCCCAGCACATCGGTCAGGTAGCCGAACAGCAACGCGCCGGACACCGCGCCCACCAGATAGGCGCTGGCCGTGAAGCCCACCTGCTCGGCGGACATCCGCAGCGTGGGGCTGTCGGCGATCGCCCCGGACAGCGAGCCCACCAGGGTGACTTCCAGACCGTCCAGGATCCACGCGATCCCCAGCCCGGCAATCACCAGCCAATGGAAACGCGCCCAGGGAAGCCGGTCCAATCGGGCCGGGACATCGGTCTCAACGGTCGGGTGGGCGCTTCCCTCGGGCATGCCGACTGCTTCTCCGTTCCCTGCCAGTATCTTGCGCCCGCCCATATCTTGCGCCCGCCCAGTCGGCGAACGGAACGGGACAGATGGCATCGGCGCCGGGAAACCCATGGCGTCCTCGCGCGAGGGTGATGGCGCCGATCCGTTAACGCGCGGTTCAGCCGGGCAGCGGAAGCTAGCCGGCCAAGCCTCGCGAGGACGTATGGACACAATCGCCGCGACTGATCCCGCCGCGCTGTTCGAGCTTGGAAATGCGCTGCTGGAACGCGGACGGATAGAAGCGGCGATCGAGGCGTTCCGAAGATGCCTGGCGGCGGCGCCCGACCATGCCGGCACCCATTACAACCTGGGCAACTGCCTGGTGCGGGCCGGGCGGCCGGTGGAGGCGATCGAGGCCTATCTCGCCTGTGTCCGCAAACTGCCGGAATTCGGACCGGGCTATGTGAACCTGGCGGACACGCTCCGTCGCTTGGGGCTGCTGGATCAGGCGCGATGGGCGGCGGAAACCGGAAGGGCGCTGCTGCCGGAGACGGCGGAGGCAGCGACATGCCTCGCCAGCGTGCTGCACGACCTGGCGCAATACGAACCGGCGGCGGCGCTCTATCAGCAGGCAGTGGCGCGGGAGCCAACCGCTGGCGCCTTCACCAGCCTGGGCAACACGCTGCGCGCCATGGGCCGGCTGGACGATGCGCTGGCCGCGCACGAAAGCGCGGTCTCGGCCGCGCCGGGAGATGCGGAAGCGCGCTTCAACCGGGCACTGACGCTGCTGGCCGCCGGAGACTATCCGCTCGGCTTCGTCGAATATGAATGGCGGTGGCAACGGACCGAGCATCAGGCGCGCGCCCCCGGCAAATGGTGGCGCGGCGAAATACCAGAGGGCCGGACCATCCTGCTGCATGCCGAGCAGGGACTGGGCGACACGCTGCAGTTCGTGCGCTACGCACCCCTGGTCGCCGGACTGGGCGCCCGGGTGGTGATGGAGGTGCAGCCCGAATTGCTGCGCCTTGTTGCCGGGATACGCGGCATTGCCGAGGTGGTGCCGTCCGGGCAGACGCTGCCACCGTTCGACATGCAGTGCCCGCTGCTCAGCCAGCCGCGGGTGTTCAGGACCCGGCTGGACACCGTTCCGGCCACGGTGCCGTACCTGCCGGTCGATCCAGACATGGTGGCCGCCTGGGATTCACGCCTGCCGCAGGATGGGATGC
>DATDIC010000647.1:0-3978 GCA_036521275.1 Acetobacteraceae bacterium | reverse complement strand
GGAGCCGCCCACGGTAAGCTGGCTGGCCAGGGTGACGTTGCTGCCGGTGCCGGAGAGCGCGAGGTTGCCGACGCCGCCGGCGCTGTTGCCGAGCGTCAGCGCGGTGGCGCTGACCGAGCCGCCGGCGGAGACATCCAGCGCCCCGGCGGCGACGTCGCCCACGATCAGGCTGCCGCCGATGCTCCAGGTGGAAGCGGGGCCGGTTACTGTGACGGAGGAGCCGTCAGTGCCGGACGAGGCGGCAATGTCGGCGGCCGGGCCGGCAACGCCCGCGGGAAGGCTGGTGCTGACCAGGCCGCCGGCGCTGATCAGCAACGCGCCGAGGCCGCCGGGCTGGGCGGTATCGTTGCCACCGACAACGAACGCGCCGGTGTTGGCCAGCTCCGACCCGGTGCCGGTGACCGTGGCAGCGCCGGAGCCGCCGCTGGAAGTCCCCAGCATGACGCCGCCGGGAGCCCCGGCGAGACCGTTTTCAGTGGAGACGGTTGCGCCGTTTTCCACCAGGATTGCGCCGGCGCCGGCAATTCCCACGGAAATGGGGCTGCCGAACGTATCCAGCGCAGCTCCGGCCCCATCGACCATGATCGCGCCATTTGCCCCCGACGCGAGGCCGATCTCTACGTTCGAGGCGCCGGAAGTCCCGGTCTCCAACGTGCTGCCGGCGAGAATCTCAATACTGCCATTGGTTCCCGACTCGTTTCCTACGATCACCTGACCACCGGCAATCGCGGTTCCGCCGGTTTCCAGGCTCATGGCGCCGTTGCCCTGCGTGGAACCGCCTACAACAATCGCCGATGCGGCATCAACCAAGCCGTCGTTGCTGACGGTCAGCGCCCCCGCACCCAATTCGCCGACCGCAATCGTGCCGAGCGTCTCCCAGGTCGTTCCTGATCCGGTCACGGTTGCCGCGGCGACTGCGCTCGTCGCGCTGCCGATCAAATCGGCTTCGGACGACAAGCCATCCAGCGTGGCGCCATTGCTGAGCGTAAGGGTCCCATTCGGCTGACCCACCAGCACGTTGAGCGTATAATCGATATCGCCGCCGTTGATCGTCCAGAGCTGGGAATCGTCGAATTGCAGTTCGCCGACGGTGCCGGTGCCGGTGATCACGCCGGTTGATGCGGCCGTGCCGAACAGCGCAAGATCGTTCGGCCCCGGCGGGGCACCATTGAGTGGCAACCAGTTCGTCGCTGTGCCGAAGTCGGTGCTGCCCGACAGCGGATGCCAGTTGAACACGCGGTTCGAGAGGGTAATCGTGTTCTGGTTGGTAACTGTAAACAGTGTTCCGGAGCTCGATGCCAGACCAAAATTGGTAAAAAAGTATGGTCCGGACGTCGTGTTGACCCTAAGCGTATCGCCGTTGGAAATCACCGCGTTGGTGATTGTGATACCACCGCCGAGGATGATCGAATCGAGGTCCTGGAAATTGCTGATCGCCTCGCTGAATGCGGTTCCGGGCGTATTGATCACCAGTATTTCCGGTGCTCCGGTGATAAACTGGACCGACTGGCCAGTGGTGGCCCCATCCAGTTGAAGCAGGGTGCCGCCACCCAGAACCAGGGTGCCGCTTCCGCTCACGCTGCCGGTGATCTCAAGCGAGCCGACGGTCGAAGTGGCGATGGTACCGGTGTTGGAGATACCAACCACGCCGTCATTCACCACGGCGGCCTCGATCGTGCCGGTACCGATCACGGACTGGCCGCCGGCCACATTCACCGCGCCAGTCGCCGCATCCGAACCGGGCGTGCCGATATCCAGCGCACCGCCGCCCGCCACGGCCAGGGTTCCCGCCGCCCCCAGCGGCCCGACGCCCATGGTGAAGGCCGCATTGGTTCCAACTGTTACCAAAGCGGTATCGCCGACCGCCACGGTGATCAGGCCATCATTGATGAAATTTCCCGGCGCGCCACTGCCGAACTGCCCGATATCGATGGTGAGCTGACTGAGCGCCGGCCCGTCGGCGGCGATCGTGCCGGCATTGACGAAAACGCCCAGGGTTTGCAACAGAGCCGTCTCGGCGGTGGTCTGACCCGGCACCTGCTCGGTGATCAGGCTGGTGGAGTCGAGACTCGGCTGAGACGCCGATAACAGCGCGTCGCCGCTGAATATGACCGCCGGAATCAGACCGGCGGTGCCGCCGATCTGGATCGTTGTGTCCTGCAGCTTGACGTTGAACGGCTCGGTGATCGTCGTGCCGGTGTTGATGATCGTGCTCATAACACAGCCTCCGGTTGAACGTATGCGGAGCCAAAAATCATCACATCGAGGGCCATGACGTATCCCTGATTGCCGCGTCCAATTCTGTTCTGCATGCCAACGGTCAGGAAAGTCAACAATTTGCGACTTGTCACGCGGCGGTGCTGATCGCCCCACCAGCCGCGAATGTCGCGCTCCCAAGACGATGTTCGCCGCTTCGATGACTTGCGCCGGCGGGCGGTTCTGGCCCAGAACCGCATTCCCCATCCCGCGCCCCGCGCGCCAACCACGCCGGCGGCTTCGGCCTGCCCGGCGCGAGGAGATCGCCCCACGGCATGCGCACCGGCACATTGATCCCCCGCCTGGACCGCTATGTGTTTCGCCAGCTCTTTCTGGCGCTGCTCGCGGTCACCGGCGGGCTGACGGCACTGATCTGGCTGACCCAGTCGCTGCGCTTCGTCGAGCTGGTGGTTAATCACGGCCTCTCGTTCAGCGTCTTCGTAGAGCTGACGGGGCTCCTGATCCCCAGCTTCGTCGCCGTGATCCTGCCGATCACCAGCTTCGTCGTGGTCCAGTTCGTCTATCAGCGACTCGCCGGGGATCGTGAACTGACAGTGATGCGGGCTGCCGGGCTGTCGCCCTTCGCCTTGTCACGTCCAGCACTGGCGCTGGCGCTGTTTGCGGTGGGAAGCTGCTACGTCCTTAATCTGGTCGTCGTCCCCGCAAGCCTCAGGGATTTTCGCGAGTTCCAGTGGGAGATCCGCAACAAGGTCGTTGCCTTCTTGTTACAGGAAGGCGTGTTCACGCAAATCAGCGGCGACATGACCGTCTATGTCCGTTCGCGCACGCCGGCGGGCGGCCTGCGCGGCATCCTGATCGACGATGCGCGCGACAAGCGCGCCCATGCCACCATCCTGGCTGAAAGCGGGCGGCTGGTTGACGGCCCGAACGGACCGGAGGTGCTGTTGTTCAACGGCACCCGCCAGGAGATCGATCCGAAAACTGGCCGCCTCGACATGCTCACCTTCCGGCAGAATGTGCTCGATCTGGCCGATGCTGTGCATAGCGATGCGGCTCGCCTGCCCGACATGAGCGAGGTATCGCTCGCGGCACTGCTGAACCCGCATCCGGCAAACCCGCGCGACGCGCCGAAATGGGTTGCCGAGGCGCACAAGCGGCTCGCCACGCCGCTGACCGCCCTGTCTTATGCGCTGGTCGGCCTGATCTCGGTGCTGACCGGAACGTTTCGCCGGCATGGGAGCCTGTTGCGTCCGCTGGGGGGCGTGCTGATGGTGGTGGCGCTGCTGGCACTCGGCCTGTTGTCGGACGACCTCGCGGCGCGGAACAACGCGTTCATCCCGTTGATGTGGATCCAGGCGATCGTGCCGGGCGCCGTGTGTGCCTGGCTGCTGCTCGGCCCATCCCTGCTGGCGACCTTGCGCGGTTCGGGCGTTGCAGCCAGGCGCAGCATGCCGGTATCGCCGTCGCTTGGAATTCGGCCGTGACACCCGCCGTTACCCTGTCGGTTTACATCGCCCGGCAATTCACGGCCGCCGTTCTGGCAATGCTGGCGGCGCTCACCGGGCTGGTCGCCTTGTTCGACTTCATCGAGCTGCTGCGCCGATCGGCAAGCCATCCCGAGGTCAGCTTCGCCCTGGTGACCGAGATCGAATTGTTGCGGCTGCCCTATATCGGGATGCAGGTGCTGCCGTTCGCCGCGCTGCTGGGCGGCATGCTGAGCTTCTGGCGGCTGACGAGGTCTTCGGAGCTTATCGTGGCGCG
>DATDIC010000646.1:0-7046 GCA_036521275.1 Acetobacteraceae bacterium | reverse complement strand
CCGTTCACCACGGCTCTGCATGTCGGCGGCATGCTGGAAGGGTATGAGTTGTTGCGGGCGGCTGCGCCCTCGGCGGAGCATATCGTTCCCGGGCACGATCCGGAGGTGATGCGGCGGTATCGGCCGCCGCGAGCGGAGCTGGAAGGAATCGTGGTGCGGCTGGATGAAGCGCCATTGGGGCTGAGCCGTTGAAACGTGAAAAAGCTGCTGGCGGACGTTGCCGTCAAGCTGGCGATTCTCCATAAGGCGGCAGATGCAAGCTGATGCGCTTCGGATGGTATTTGCCCCGCCCCATCGGGCAGGCATGCCGTTTATCCTCGGCGGCATAGTCGCACTGGTGGTGGGGGCGCTGTTTGCTCATTGGCTGGCCTGGATCGGCGGATTGTTCACGCTGTTCTGCCTGTATTTCTTTCGCGACCCCGAGCGGGTTCCGCCCGGCCGCCCGGGCGTGCTGCTGGCTCCGGCCGATGGCAGGGTGGTCACGATCGAGCCCGCGGCACCACCGATCGAACTCGGACTAGGTCCGACGCCGCGCTGGCGGATCGGCATCTTCCTGTCGATCGTGGATGTGCACGTGAACCGGCTGCCGGCAGACGGCACAGTGAGCCGCATCGCCTATCGGCATGGCGCGTTCCTGAACGCCAGCCTGGACAAGGCGGGTGACGACAACGAGCGCAATGCCATCGCCATCCGCCTGCTCGACGGGCGCGAGATCGCGGTGGTGCAGATTGCCGGATTGATCGCGCGGCGGATCGTCTGCGATCTGCGGGAAGGCGACGCGGTGCGCGCGGGTGCGCGGTTTGGTATCATCCGGTTCGGCAGCCGGACGGACCTTTACCTGCCGGAAGGCGTGCGGCCGCTGGTCGCGATCGGACAGGTGATGATCGGCGGCGAAACCGTCATCGCGGACGCGTCGACATGAGCGGGACGCAACGCGACTGGAGGGACGGCCGCGTGTCGCCGATCCGGCGGCTTCGCCGGCTGCGGCCGCGGGCGCGGCCACGGTACAAGGGGCCGTCGTTCAATCGGCTGATCCCCAACATACTGACGCTGATCGGCTTGTGCGCCGGGCTGACCGCGATGCGGTTCGCGCTGGACGATCATTTCGGGCCGGCGGCGGTGGCGATCGTGGTGGCCGGCTGCATCGATGGACTGGATGGGCGCATCGCGCGGCTGCTGAAGGTGACATCGCGCTTCGGCGCCGAGTTCGACAGCCTGAGTGATTTCCT
This sequence comes from Acetobacteraceae bacterium, assembly GCA_036521275.1. Lineage (GTDB taxonomy): Bacteria > Pseudomonadota > Alphaproteobacteria > Acetobacterales > Acetobacteraceae > DATDIC01. The sequence goes on along the minus strand of DATDIC010000646.1, from coordinate 5,817 downwards.
GTGTTTCGGCGTCGCCCCGGCGTTCATGATCTATCTGTGGGCGTTGCGATGGTTGGGTGGCGTCGGGTTCATTCCGTGCCTGATGTTCGCGGTCTGCGTGGCGCTGCGGCTGGCGCGGTTCAACGCGGCGCTGGAGGGCGCGCCTGCTCCGGCTTACGCGTATAATTTCTTCACCGGCGTTCCAGCCCCGGCGGGTGCCGGGCTGGCGCTGTTCCCGCTGTTCGTCGGGCTGGAAGGACGGGCGCTGAATTGGGGATGGCTGGTCGCGGTGGCGGAGAACCCGCTGTTCTGCGCACTGGTGCTGGTGGGGACGGCGCTGCTGTGCGTCAGCGCGCTGCCGGTCTGGAGTTTCAAGAATTTCAAGGTGCCGGCGGAGTATGTGCTGCCGGTCTTGCTGGGGATCGGTTTCTACGCCGCGGTGCTGGTGGCCGAACCTTGGGCGGCGCTGGCCGTCGGCGGGGTGATCTATCTGTGCATGCTGCCGTTCAGCATCCGCAGCTTCCACCGTTTGCGGCGCGAGGCGGAGGAAGAGCCGGACGGCGGCTGAGCACGATCGGAGGACCGGCCATCAGGCCTGGCGGAAGCCCGTCCGGCCTGGCGGCGATATTGATAGTTTCAGATAGTCATATTATGATCCCATGTGGCCGCGCCGATGGCGGGTGTCCCCGCTTGGTCCGCCGCCCCGCACGCTTACCGGATAGCGGCTGCGCCGGCCGCGGAATGGTGTTCGGAACCGGATGAGCCTTGGAGTCGTTGCACGTCGGCGCCAAACTGCTCGGAACGGAGAATTCTACAGCATGCAATCGGTCGAGAGTGCGGGGCTGCTTTGACAGCACCCGAGATCGGCTCTCGCCCGGTTGTGGCCGCCCTTCCGGCGAAGGACGAGGCAGACGAGCTGGCAGGTTGCCTTTTGGCACTCGCGGCCCAGCGAGGTGCCACGCTGGATGCTGCGGTTATTTGCCTGAACAACTGCACCGATGATAGCGCGGCTGTCGTCCGTCGCGTGTCTCGCGTGCTCCCATTTGCCGTTCACAGCTTGGACGTGTGCCTTCCCCCGGGGTCCGCCTGCGCCGGCATGGCACGGCGCATCGCCATGGATCATGCCGCCGAACTCGCCGGACCACGCGGCATCCTGCTGACCACCGATGCGGATGGACGCGTGGCACCGGATTGGGTTGCCGCCAACCTTGCGGCGATCGCCGAGGGCGCAGATGCGGTGGCCGGGTGCGCCGAAATAGAACCGATCGGCGCCAGGCTGATCCCGGCCCATCTGCACGCGATCGACGCGCGGGAATGCGCATATGCCGCGCTGCTGGATGAGATTCGCTGGCTGCTCGATCCCGATCCGGCGGACCCCTGGGTCAGACATGACGAGCATTCCGGTGCCAGCATCGCGGTGACGGTGGAGGCATATCGCCGGGCCGGCGGTATTCCGCCGGTTTCTCTTGCGGAGGATCGTGCGTTCTTCGACAGGCTGCGATGTGTGGATGCGAAGATACGGCACGCTCCTGGCGTACGCGTGATCGTGTCCGCACGGATCGTCGGCCGCGCGCCCGGTGGAATGGCGGATACGATGCGGCGGCGCATGGTGCAGGTGGACGAGCTGCTCGATGAGCGGCTTGAGCCCGCACGCGATGCCGCCCGTCGGGCCTGGTTGCGTGCACGGCTGCAGCGAGCCTGGCGTTTCGCGGGTCATTCACGCCGAGATCGCGGTTGCTCGGGCGGCCGATGGATTCCCGCTTTCGCGGGAATGACGGGAGTGGCGGGGACGGGGATGCGGATGACGAGGATGGCGGAGATGGGTGTGCCTTCAGGGCAGTTGGGGTCAGCGGACATTGGCGGCCTGGCAGTGCGGCTGGGCATGGCGGCCGACGATCTCGCGATGCTGATCACAAGCCAGTATTTTGGCGCCGCCTGGGCGAGCGTGGAGAATCGCAGCCCGATCCTGCAACGCCGCCGCGTTCGGCTTGCCGATCTGCCGGCGCAGACCGAATACGCGAGGCGGCTTCGCGACGGGCTCAGGCGCGCAGCAAATCCAGCCGGTACTCTGCTTCGCGTCGCTGCAGAATAGGGACGCGTCCCATCTCGGCGATGAAGATGCCTGAGGCGACGTCACCGGTGCAGGGATAATCGGTCGGCAGGATGTAGTGCACGAGCAATACCGTGCCGCCCTGGCGCAGGCTGCCACGCGTGCACCTTGCCGCCCGCGCCACATCGGCCGGCGAAAGATAGTAGAGCACCTCTGAGAACAGGATCAGGTCGAAGCGTCCTGGCGGCCATTCCTGAGGCACCTGCATTCGCCGGATCGCCACATGATCGAGTTCCGCGCAACGCATCTGCGCCTGGGCCAAGGGCACTTCAGCGACATCAACGGCGAGCAGCGAGTCGCAGCGTTCGGCCAGGCGACGCGTCAGGACCCCGATCGAGCAGCCGATTTCGAAGGCGCGTGAAAAACGCGACGGAAGCACATCCAGGGTGGCCTGGTATTTCGCGCGCTCGTAGTCGCTGCTGGCGAAACGCCACGGATCGGCGTCTTTGGCATAGAGCGCGTCGAAATAGGCGGGGGACAGCGAGTTGTCGCTCATTCTCCGGCGCGCATCTGGGGGTTTCCATGCGCAGCGGACGGCAAATCGCGCTGCATGAAATGAGCGGCGGCCTCGGCAAGAATTTCGTCAGTCGCCGGCTGGCGCAGATAGGTGGCCAGGTCGCGCAACAACAGCTCCGCCAGCTCGCCGCGGCGGAATGCAACAAGCCCCAGCCCGCGCTGCACGATGCGCATGGCGTCGAGACAAGCGGTTTCCACCGCTATCCTGGCAAGATTTACCGTGGTGACGATGTCCTGCGCGTCGCCGTCTTGCGCCTCGCCCACGGCGGCGGCCTGGCGAACCCACAACCGCGCGGTTTCCTGCGCGATCAGCGCCTCACCGACGCGCGCGCGCTGGTAAGGATCGCCGTCGCGGTTTCGGATCACGAGGTGGCGGCGCAGTTCCCCGACCAGGGCCTCCAGCCCGCCGAGCGTCACGGCCGAGGTCCGCCAGGCCCCGGCGGAGAAGTCCGGCTGGCGCAAATAAGCACCGGCACTGCCGATCATGGCGCCGGGGGCAACGCGAATACCGTCCAGCATCACCCGAGCGCTGCGGGCTGCCCGCATTCCTTGTGTTTCCCAACCGGAAATATCGGTGCATTCCGGACCCGGCGGTTCGATCACCAGCAGGCAGGAGTCGCCGGACGGGAGCTGCGCGGTGACCAGCGCGCGGGTCACGTGGCCTGCGCCGGAGCCAGGGGCCTTGCAGCCGTCAAGCACGAAATCGGGCCGCAGGCAGAGTGGGGTTTCGGGCGGGTCGGTAACCCAGAGCGCGAACAGGTGGCCGGCCATCGCATCGATGGCGAAGGTTCGGGTCTGTGCCGCGGTGCCATCGCGGGTCACCAGGCGCAACGCGTTCACGTGTGCTTCGTAGAGACGGCCGACGCTGAGATTGCCGTGGCCGAGCAGCCGCAGGGCGTCCATCAGATCGAGCGCGGCCTCGGGCTCGGTTCCCCAGCCGAGGCCGCCGAGCGCAGTGGGAAGCGGCGCGGCCAACGCGCCGAGGTCGCGCAGCAGGCCGATATCCTCCGTGGGGAAGGCGTCCTGGGCATCGAGCAGCACTGCGCGACGCTGCATGTCCGGGATCTGGCGGGCGAGCGCGCGCAACAGGTGTTCGGCCCGCTCGCCAGCCTGTCGGAGTGCCGTCCGCGCTTCCATCGGGCGCCTGAACGCGGCGGCGGCCTGTGGCGTTGCTTCGGTATTGCATCGGAGCCGTGCCATGCCGCCGCAGGAACACGACGTCGCCGCGCTGGAGGAACTGCCGGTCGGCGGCATGCGCCGGGTGCAGGTCGATGGGGAGGAAATCCTGCTGACACGTGAGGCGGACGCGGTGCACGCGGTCGGCGCCACGTGCCCCCATGCGGGTGGCCCGCTGGCCGAGGGTGTGCGGCATGGAAGCCGGATCACCTGCCCTTGGCACAAGGCGCGCTTTTGCCTGCGCAGCGGCGCGCTGCTCGATCCGCCGGCGGTGGATCCGCTGCCCCGCTATGCAGCGCGGATCGAGGGGGTGCGTGTGCTGGTCACCGTGCCGGCGGTGCGTCCAGCCGAACCGGGCCTGGCGGCAGATCAGCGGTGTTTCGTGATCGTGGGCGCCGGGGCCGCCGGAGCGGTGGCGGCGCAGACACTGCGGGAAACCGGGTTCGGCGGCCGGATCGTTATGGTCGACCGGGATAACCGGGTGCCGTACGATCGCACCATTCTCAGCAAGTATTTCATCTCAGGCGAAACCGGCGGCGAGAAGTCGCCGCTGCAGACGCAGGAATTTTATCGGCAGCACCGGATCGAGCGGCGCACGGCGGAGGTGGTGCAGATCGATCCGCGGGCACGGCGGATCACGTGTGGGGACGGATCGGTTCTGCACTATGACGCGGCGCTGCTGGCGACGGGGGGCGTGCCGCGACGCCCGCCGATCAGGGGCGCCACGCTGGGCAATGTCTTTCTGTTGCGCAGCCGGGCGGATGCCGACGCGATCCTGGCACAGGCGGAACGCAGCGAGCGCGCGGTGGTGCTGGGCGCCAGCTTCATCGGCATGGAGATCGCGGCGAGCCTGCGGGAGCGCGGACTGGACGTGACGGTGGTGGGAAAGGAAACGGTGCCCTTCGAAAAGCAGCTCGGTGCCCAGGTCGGCGCTGCGTTTCTCGGGCTGCACAAAAGGCGCGGGGTGGCGTTCCGGCTCGGCGCCGGGATCGCCGCGTTCGAGGGTGGGCCGGAGCTGCGCTGCGTCGCGCTGGAGAATGGAGAGAAGATTCCGGCGGATTTGGCGGTGCTGGGCCTGGGGGTGTCGCCGGCGACGAGTTATCTGCGCGATCCGCCGCGCAACGAGGACGGCAGTGTGACGGTGGATACGCATCTGCGAATCGTGGACGGGCTGTACGCCGCCGGCGATATCGCGCGTTTCCCGAATCGTGGGGATGGCGCTCCGATCCGCGTGGAGCATTGGCGGGTCGCCGAGCAGCAAGGACGAGTCGCGGCACTGAACATGGCAGGGCAGGCGGTGCGCTACGAGGCGGTGCCGGTGTTCTGGACCATCCAGTACCTGAAGCGGCTGGATTATATCGGCTATGCAACGGAATGGGACGAGATCGTGCTGCACGGCGATCCGGAGAAGCCGGAGTTCCTGGCGTATTACGTGAAGGACGGACGGGTGATGGCAGCGGCAGGGCTGGATCGCGACCGCGACACTGCGGCGCTGATCGAGCTTTTCTCGATGCGGCGCGACTGGACCGCGGAGGCGTTGGGGGCTGGTCCGGCAGGCTTGCTGCAGGCGCTGGCTCGAGCGTGAGTGGGAAGTGGATGACGCATACCAGCGGTCCGAAGTCTTGACGCACTCAGCGGGGATCCGCGCGCCGCCGCCACATCAACCGTGCGCCCGTACCAGCCTGCCCTTCGGGCCGATAGCATCACAGCCGATAGCATCACATGGGCCGCTGGATAATCATTTCGCGTGCGAAGGCGTGGCGTTATGATCGGGCGATCGGGCGTGTCGCCCGGTGACCAGGTGGCCCAAGGAGAAATTTGGCGATGGATGAGGAGGTCGAGAGGGAATTTCACACACTGCGCGAGCGGATCAAGGCCCTGGAGGCCAAGCTAAAGGACGAGACGGATGAACGCGTGCAGGTGGCTGCCGATCTGAAAAACGTGGATATCGAGGTGACCCAGATCCAGAAATCACTGGGCGGATGGGATCGGGGCGATTTCGGCAAGAAGGTGGAGGACATCGACAAGCGCGTGTC
>DATDIC010000645.1:0-4787 GCA_036521275.1 Acetobacteraceae bacterium | reverse complement strand
CGGCGCCAAGCACCAATGAGTCGCGCCGTGTAATGATCCCAGTCATGTGCGTGTTTCCTCCTTGTTCTTGTTCGGTCAGGCGTTCAGCCGCTGCCCCGTGCCGGCGTCGAAAAGATGCACCAGGGCCGGATTGGCCGCCACCCTGATCGTCTCGCCCGGCCGGGCGGTGACCCGCTCGCGGAAGGCGCAGATGATCGGCGTGCCGGCGAACTCCGCCATCACTTGCGTCTCCGAGCCGGTCGGCTCGATGACGTGGACCTTGGCGGGCAGGCCCTCGCTGCTGAGCTGGAAGTGCTCCGGGCGGATGCCGTACACCGCCGGCAGGCCGTCCGAACCATTGGCGACGCGCGCTTGCGGCAGCGGCAGCGAGGCGCCGTCCTCGGCCCGGAACGCCCCGCCCTCGACCCGGCCGCGCACGAAGTTCATCGACGGCGAGCCGATGAACCCGGCGACGAACAGGTTGTTGGGATGATCGTACAGGTCGAGCGGGGCGCCTGCCTGCTCCACGTTGCCGGCGTTCATCACCACGATCTTGTCGGCCATCGTCATGGCCTCGATCTGGTCGTGCGTGACATAAACCGTGGTGGTCTCCAGCCGCTGGTGCAGTTCCTTGATCTCGGCACGCATGGCGACGCGCAATTTGGCATCCAGGTTGGACAGCGGCTCGTCGAACAGGAACACCTGCGGGTCTCGCACGATCGCGCGGCCCATGGCGACGCGCTGGCGCTGGCCACCGGAAAGCTGGCGTGGAAAGCGGTTGAGATATTGCGTCAGGCCCAGGATCTGTGCCGCCCGTTGCACCTGCTGGTCGATGGTTGCCTTCGGCACCTTCGCCAGCAACAGCGAGAACGCCATGTTGTCGCGCACGGTCATGTGGGGGTAGAGCGCGTAATTCTGGAACACCATGGCAATGTCGCGCTCCTTCGGCGCGACGTTGTTCACCACGCGTCCGCCGATGGCGATCTCGCCGGCGGTGATGTTCTCCAGCCCGGCGATCATCCGCAGCAGCGTCGATTTGCCGCAGCCGGAGGGGCCGACGAGGATAACGAACTCGCCGTCCTCGATCTCGACGCTGACACCGTGCAGGACCTCGGTGGAGCCGAACGACTTGCGGACGTCACGGATGGATACGGTAGCCATGGTGTTGTTGGACGCCCTTCAAACGTTCACCACAAAGGCACAAAGCAACCTTCGTGACTTCGTGTCTTTGTGGTGAATTCAACAATCAGAACTTCGAAACCCGCGTCTCCTTCGCGGTGATGAACTCCAGCAGCGCCGGCTTGCCGGCCTTGGTTTGCTCGATCCCGCGCTGGATCGCGGATTTGATCTGGCCCGGATCCGTCACGCGCTCGCCATAGCCTCCGAACGCCTTCGCCATGTCGGCATAGTTGCCCGAGATGTCGGTGGACCGGTACTTGTCGGTCGAGATCGGCATCACCTTCAGCTCGATCGCCATGGAGAAGTTGTTCATCAGGCAGGACAGGATGGGGATGCGCTCGCGCACCGCGGTTTCGAAGTCCATGCCGGTGAAACCGATCGCCGCGTCGCCCCAGAAGTTGATGCAGGTCTTGTTCGGATGCACCAGCTTCGCACCCATCGCCAGCCCCAGCCCCATGCCAAGCTGCGTCGTCTTACCCCAACCGATATAGGACATCGGCTCGGTGGAGACCCAGAACGGCGAGATCTGGTCGCGCGGACTGCCGGCATCATGCGTGATGATGGTGCTCTTCGGATCGGTCCCCGCCATCAGCTCCCAGATCACGCGATACGGGCTGATCGGCGCCTCGTTCGAATTCAGCAGGGGCTGCCACTGCGCCATCCATTCCTTGCGCACGGCGGTGATCTCGGCGACCACCTCTTTCGTGTCGCGATTCGACTTGATGGTCTGCTTCAGCTCGCCGATCAGCGCCTCCAGCGTCAGCTTCGCATCGCCGACCAGGCCGACGCTGCTGACCACATCCTTGTTCAGGTGGTTCGGATCCAGCGTGGCGTGGACGAATTTCTTACCCGCGGGAAACTTGATGCCGAAGTTCGTTTCCGTGAACGAACAGCCGATGCCGATGATAAGATCGCTATTGGCTACGAAGTGATGCACCGGCTTCGGCACCGCATTGCCGCCGGAGCCCAGCGACAGCGGATGGTTCTCCGGGAACGAACTCTTGCCCCCAAGGCTCGTGGTAACGGGCGCGCCCAGCAGTTCCGCGAATTCGCGCAGTTGCGGCCAGGCTTCCGCCCACTGCACGCCGGTGCCGGCGTAGATCACCGGCCGCTTCGCGGCCAGAATCGCCGCCGCCGCCTTGCGGACATCGGCGGGATCGGGACCATATTTGTGCACGCCGACCGGCGTGTAATCCAGATCGCCGATTTCCTCGTTCCAGATATCGGTAGGGATCTCGACCAGCGCCGGTCCGGAACGACCGTTGCGCAGGGCGCTGAACGCGCGGCGCATGACGTTGCTGAGCTCACCCGGGATCGACACGGACTCGGCGCTCTTGCAGACGCCGCGCATGTCGCGCACGGCGTTGTAGTTCGCACCGACCTGCGCGATGCGCCGCGGATAACCCTGCGGCAGCACCAGCAAGGGGACTGACTCGCTGTAAGCCTGGGCGACGCCGCCATAGGCGTTCTCGGTCCCCGGGCCGTGCTGCATGCAGAACGCGCCGATCTTGTGGCCCGAGGTCACGCGCGAGATCGCGTCCGCCATGTGCAGGCCGATGCGCTCCTGACGCACGATGATCGGACGGATATCGGCCTTGGCCGCGTATTCCAGCAGATGGTTGACGGGATAGCCGCAGAGGATCTCGATCCCCTCGCGCCGCATGATTTCCGCAACTGCGTCACCAACCTTCATCGGTATTGCTCCCCCTCGGGTGGATATCGGGCGAGGGTAGGGCCGGGGCCGGACGGTGGCAACGGCAGGGCCGTCTCGTTGCCCGACCGCCGGGTGCGCGGCCGGCCTGTTACCGGAGCCCCGAAGTCGTTCTGCTTCACAAGGCGCGGGATCTTTACGGCAACCGTGGCCTCAGTGGTCCGCTACCGATGCATCGATCCGCGCGATCTGCTCCGCCGACAGCGGCCCGGCTTCAGCGGCAGCAACGCATTCCGCCAACTCCGTCCGGTTCTTCACACCCAGCACCAGCGTGTCGATGTCAAGCGCCAGCGCATAGCGATGCGCGATCACCGCGGGGTTCTCGCCGAGTTCGGCGCACAGCGCGCGGAACCCGGCAGCAAGTGCGTAGTCGCGCATTTCCGGGTGGCCAGGTGGCAGCGACCGGTCGATCGCCGCGCTAAGCGCGCCGGCCTGCACCGCGCGGATGCCCATCACGCCGACGCCGTTGACGCGCGCCGCCGCCATCACGTCGCGAGGCTTGGCGGGACCGTCGAAGAATTTCAGCCCGCCAGGCGAATCCAGCAGGTTGGCGATGCATTGCACGGCGGCGGGCGCGGGGTGCTCTGCCAGCAGCTTGATGATCGTGTCCGGGTGGCCGATGCCGGTCAGGCCCCAGGCGCCGATCAGGCCCTCGGTGCGCAGGCGTTCGAACACGGGGCGCACGCGGTCGGCGAACAGCGCATAGGGGGTCAGACGCGGCACGGCATTGGGGTCGCGCCACATCGGGTGGTCGTCCGGCGCAACGTTGCAGTGCAGGAAGAACAGGTCGATGCGGGGCAGACGCAGGCGTCGCAGGCTGTCTTCGATCGAGCGGCGGAGGATGCCGTCCACCTGGTCGGGCGGAGGATTGCCGAGGTTGCACTTGCTGGTGACGCGGACAGCGGCAGGCAACTTGCCGGCGAAGGCGGCACCGACGACCTCCTCGGCCTTGCCGTCGCCATAGCGCGGGGCGAGGTCGAGCAAGGTGATGCCGGCATCGACGGCGGCGTGCACAGTGGCGACGCACTCGTCGAAGGTGGTGGCGCCCCAGAGCATGCCAAGGCCGCCGCCACCCAGAGTCAAGACGGAAACAGGCCAGAGCAACCCGAACGGATGATGCTGCATAGCGGGACTGTCCCGCAGTTTCGGCCGCCGCGCCAGATGCTCTGGTGACACGGCGCACCGGCGCGGGGCCGTCCATGTGCCGGCTCGATACCCTCGTCGCAGGTGAAACGGGCCTTACGCGGCTTTCGCCAGCACGTCGAACGCCTTTAGGCGCCGCACCAGCGCCGGCATATCGCGCAGCGGAATCATGTTCGGGCCGTCGCTTGGCGCGTGATCGGGGTCGGGATGCGTTTCGATGAACACCGCCGCCACGCCCACCGCCAGCGCCGCGCGCGCCAGCACCGGAGCGAATTCGCGCTCGCCGCCCGATGATACCCCCTGCCCGCCCGGTTGCTGCACCGAGTGAGTCGCGTCGAACACCACCGGGTAGCCGGTGCGTGCCATGATCGGCAGCGACCGCATGTCGCTGACCAGCGTGTTGTAGCCGAAGCTGGCGCCGCGCTCGCACAGCAGGATCCGCTGGTTGCCGGTGCCGGCAATCTTCGCCGCGACATGCGCCATGTCCCAAGGCGCGAGGAACTGCCCCTTCTTCACGTTGATCGCACACCCGGTGGCGCCGGCCGCCAGCAACAGGTCGGTCTGCCGGCACAGGAAGGCGGGGATCTGCAACACGTCCACCGCCTCCGCCGCCGGCGCGCATTGCGCCTCGGTATGCACGTCCGTCAGCACCGGCAGCCCGGTCGTCTCGCGCACCTCGGCGAGGATCGCCAGGCCCTGTGCCATGCCGACGCCCCGCGCGGCCGCGGCGCTCGTGCGGTTCGCCTTGTCGAAGCTCGACTTGTAGATCACCCGC
>DATDIC010000644.1:0-2335 GCA_036521275.1 Acetobacteraceae bacterium | reverse complement strand
GCTGGTTTTCCAGGATGCGCTCTGGATGCTGTTCCAGCCGCCTGCCTTCGATGCTGGCGCGTTGACGAGTGATACCATCGTGTGCCGTTGCGAGGAGGTCACGGCCGGCCAGGTGCGTGCCGCTCTCGCTGCGGGGCTGGCCTCGGTACCGGCGATCAAGAAATCCACCCGCGCCGGGATGGGCCGCTGCCAGGGCCGGTTCTGCGCCGCCACGATTGCCCGGCTGTGCCCCGACGCCCCGGAGGAGTACGGCTTTGCCGCCCCGCGCGCGCCGCTGCGGCCCACGCCGGCGGCGCCGCTGATGTTCCAGGCGCCGGAATTCGAGGCCCCGCTGCTGACCGATCCCGCCCCGCCGGTCCGGCTCCATCACGTCGGCGCCGCCGGTAACGAACCGCGCCGCGCCGACGTGGTGGTGATCGGCGGTGGCCTGGCGGGACTCTGCTCCGCGCTGTTCATGGCGCGCGAGGGCGCCGACGTGCTGGTGGTGGAGCGCGACGAGGCCGGCATGGCGGCCAGCACCGCCAATGCCGGCAGCCTGCACGTGCAGCTTCTGTCGTATGATTTCGACGAGCATACGCCCGAGGATGGCGGGCCCGCCGCCTACACGCTGCCGCTGGCGCCGCGCAGCATCGCGCTGTGGCAGCAGATCGCGGCGGAAGCCGGCGACGATCTGGGTATTCGTGCCGAAGGCGGGCTGATGCTGGCGGAGGATGAAGCCGGTCTCGACTGGCTGCGGCGCAAATCCGTCATGGAGCAGCGCTGGGGCATCGAAAGCCACGTGCTCGGCGCCAACGAGTTGCGCGCGCTGGCGCCGGCTTTGTCGGATCGCATGGTCGGGGCCGATTTCGTGCCGGCCGAGGGCTATGGAGATCCGCTGCGTGGCACGATGGCGGTGCGGATGCTGGCGCAGCGCGCCGGCGCGCGCATCCTGTGCGGCGCGGAGGTGCAGGATATCGGACGGATCAGCACCGCCTGGCGGGTGGAGACGTCGAAGGGCCCGATCGTTGCCGGCAAGCTGGTGAACGCCGCCGGGCCATGGTCGGCGCGGATCGGACGCATGGTGGGGGTTGATCTGCCGGTCACCGGGACGGTGCAGCAGGTCATCGTCACCGAGCCGGCGCCGCCGATGACGCGTCACCTGATCGCCGTGGCGAACCGGCACTTGTCGCTGAAGCAGGCGGCGTCGGGCGGGTTCCTGGTGGGCGGCGGCTGGTTCGGGGAGTTCGACCCGGAGACTGGTCGCACCCGCAACCTGCGGCGTAGTATCGAAGGCAACTTGTGGGTCTGCGGGCAGGTGCTGCCGGCACTGCACGGGTTGCGTTTCATCCGTAGCTGGACCGGCATCAATTCAGCGATCGACCGCGCGCCGATCCTGGGAGAGACGCCGGGGCTGCCGGGGTTTTTCAACGCGGTCAGCGCGAATGGCTACACGTTGGGGCCGATCATCGGGCGGATCACCGCGGATGCGGTGCTGCGGAGGGAGCGAGTGGATCCGCATTACACGCTGGAGCGGTTTGGGTAGAGGAGATCGCGCTTGATTGCTGTCACGTCGGCTTGGTGGGCCTTCTTGGATGTGGCAGGGGCTAGAAATTTCACCACGGAGGCGGGGAGACGCGGAGATTTGAGGTGGAGCTTGCGGGATCGCATCCCGGGACCTCCCGGTTCAGCGGAGCGTTGCGGCGACCGCGCGCATCCAGACCAGCACCGCGCTGGCGCCGGCATCCGGCTTGCCGAGCGCACGATCGCCGAGATAAGCCGCGCGCCCGACGCGGGGGTGCATGCTGGCGGTCTCGGCGGTGCCGGCTTCGGCCGCGGCTACCGCGCGGTGCCAGGCCTGGGCGGGTGCAATGCCCTCATGCAGGGCGGCGCTGAAGGCATCGCTCGCCGGTACCAGCGCATCGAGCATCGTGCGGTCGCCGCGTTTTGCGCCGCCGAGTTCGGCGACGCTGGTGACCGCGCTGGCGAACGCACGCGCCCACTCCGCTGCGGTCGGGCGGTCGGTGCGGAGCTCGCGCGCGCCGCGCAGCAGTGCCGTGGCGTAGAATGGCCCCGAGCTGCCGGCAATCGCCCGCCGCAATACCTCTGCGATGCGCGTCAGTGATTGCGCCGGCGTGCCCCAGGCCCCGTCCGGCAAGCCCCGGATCGCTGCCGCGCCGCGCACCATGCTGATGCCGAGATCGGCATCGCCGGCGTGGCTGTCGAGCTCGGTGAGATGCGACTCGGCGTGGTCGAGTGCGTCGGCGGCCGCCAGTGCCGCGCGGCGGATCGCAGCACCTGAAACATTTGCGGGGGCGGGGGGGCGTGCAGCCGCCGGGGCGGTGGCGGCGACGATGCG
>DATDIC010000643.1:0-3837 GCA_036521275.1 Acetobacteraceae bacterium | reverse complement strand
GTCGACGGCGCGGTCCAGGAGGGTATCGATGGCGGAGGGGAGCAGGGTATCGGCCGCAAGGTGGAGCATGTCGGGGGGAGTCAGGGGCGGGTCTCCCAGGTCTTCTTCCAGCACCAGACCGTTCTCGGGATCGGCGGCGATGATCTGGGGCGCGGACAGACCGATGCCGGTAAGGTGCGCGGCGATGCGCAGGAACGGGCGGACGTCCTCAGGCGGCGGGGCGTCCATCAGCATGGCGGGGCGCGGGCCGCCGGTCAGGCGCAGGTAGCGGCGGAAACTGGCGTCCGGCGCCAGCGGCGTGGCATTGGCGGCAGCATAGCCGTGGCGGGCGAGGAACGCTGCGATCAGGGCGTCTCGGGTCATGGCAGGCGGCCGATCCGGTCAGGCCATCCGGACAAGGCGGCGCGGCGGGCGTCGCGTCCCTGCTCGGGCGCCTGGGGACTGATGCCGGCCGGCTGCAGGGCGATGGTCAGGGCGTCGGGAGGGCGCAGGGCGCCCAGGCGGTCGGGCCATTCCACCAGCACGATGTCGTCGCGCGCCTCGTCCCAGCCGAGTTCCGCCAGCGCGGCCGGGCCCTCCAGGCGCCACAGGTCGAAATGATGCACGGTGCCGAGGCGCGTCGCGTAGCTCTGCACCAGGGTGAAGGTCGGGCTGGGCACCTCCAGCGTCGGATCGTCGCCGGCGGCGCGGAGGAAGGCGCGGGCGAACTCGGTCTTGCCGGCGCCGAGCGGGCCGTCCAGCAGGATGGCGTCGCCAGGGCGGGTGAGCATGGCGACGGCGGCGGCGAGGCGCGCGGTGGCGGGCAGGTCGGGCAGCTCGATGAGGCGGGTGGCGGGGACGGACATCGGGGGCAATCTGCCCCAGCGGGCGAGTCGCGGACAACGTCCGAGCGTCGTTATCGTGTTGCGCTCCGGCGCGGCAGCCCGTACGACTTGGCGTCGTCGATCGGAGCAAGTCATCGCATGGACAAGGACGCGCTGACCGCCTGGGCGCTGGCGAACGGCTGGCAGATGATGGCGGGCTGCCCAAGCCTGACCAAACCGCGCTCGCCCAAGGAAGCGATCGTGCGGCTGGTGTTCAAGGCGACGGTGGTGAACGTGGAGGTCAAGAAGCCGGCCGGGAAGTGGGAGAAGGTCTCGGGCGAGGCCTACGCCAAGGTGGTGGCGCACCCGGATACCGGGATGCCCGGCGGGCTGGGGCTGACCAGCATTCCGGGGTTCACCATGCTGATGCAGGACAACAAGGACCGGCTGATGATGGAGCGTCTCAGCGGGGGCGGGAAGCGGTAGCGCGGCGGGCGGGGCGCGTTCAGCCCCCCAGCAGCAGCCGGCGCGCTTGGGCAGTCGCGGCGGCGGCCATCTCGCGCAGGGCATCGTCGGTGGCGCTGCTGATCGGGTGCGGAATGGTCGCGAACGCATAGCCGGGGAAGCCCAGCACGCGGGCCATCAGTTCTGCGGCACTGACGAAGCGCGTAGTCATCACCGCCATCGCAGGGATGCCGAGTCGTTCCGCAGTGATGGAGTCATGCAGACTGCACGACGAGCAACTGCCTCAGTCGCCGATGCCGGTGACGATGGCCTGCCAGCGGCGGAGTTCATCCACGATGTCCGGGTCGGCCGGGGCGCTGTAGTTGGATTTCCTCCGGAAGACCACGTCGGCCACGCCGAATTCCTGCCGCAGCATGCGGTCGAGGTGGGCGAAGAAGCCGGCGGTGCCCTCCTTGCCGTTGGAGACGAAGCCGACGGTCTTGCCGGCGAGCGAGGCCAGGCGCGGGGCAGTTCGGCCCAGCGGCGGGGCGGTTTCGTTGGTGGGGTCGAGGACCTGGAGCGGCATGCGGTCAATTTCGCCGCGGCGGTCGTTGGAAGTCAACGGCGCGGGTCAGCCGCGGATGGGGGGATGATCCGCAATCGGACGCAGACCACAGTCGCAGAGCTGGGGTTTTGTCAACGGGATCCGATACGAAACATCACCACCCGCACTGTAGCAATCAGAATATAAAGATCGAGCAACAAGGTCCGGTTGCGAATGTAGTGGAGATCATAGGTCAACTTGATCTGTGCATCCTCGATCGAGGCGCCGTATGGATAGTTCACCTGCGCCCAGCCGGTGATGCCGGGCAGTATCCGCGTCCGATCATCATATAACGGAATGATGCGCGCGAGTTGCTCGGTGAAGTGGGGCCGCTCGGGACGTGGCCCGATCAGACTCATCTCGCCGCGCAGGACGTTGAGCAATTGAGGCAGTTCATCGATCCGACTTGCGCGAATGAACGCGCCAGCGCGCGTCACGCGCGGGTCGCGTTCCGCCGCCCAACATGGTCCGGATGCTTCCGCGTCGGTGCGCATGCTGCGGAGCTTCAATAAAGTGAAGACCCGGCCGTGCAGCCCGACGCGGACCTGCCGATACAGCAGGGGCCCGCGTGAATCGAGCTTGATCAGGCAGACGACCACCAGCAGTAGCGGCGCGACGAGGACAAGCAATATCAAAGAGCCAACCACATCCCGGATGCGTCGTATTGCACCATGCATCATACCGGTTCGGATCGAGTTGATTTCTCGTGACGCGAAGGTAGGCGCGCTCATGCGAAGGCTCCCTTTATCCCCGTCCGATCGGCTTTGCTCACAGCGTCGGCGGCCAAGCGCCTTGGGGCACGTGGCCGGTTCCGAAATGCGGATTATGATGTCACTGCCGCGGGGCAAGCTTGATGGTTTGCGTATTGTCGGCTGCTGCTCGGCCACGCGGAGGTACACGCGTCAGCCGACGGCTGCACCATTCTGACGTGGATGCAGCGCGCGCGACGACATCGTATCGGCGAGAGACTTCTTGCGCGTAAGGAAACCGAGACCCAACAAACCGGTACCAAGCAGAGCAAATGTCTCCGGCTCGGGGATTGGCACCGGCCCAGGGTTGGACGAGAACGTGCCCGAGCCAGCGGCTTTGAACGGACCCGCCGCGGGGTATGCCTGTTTGGCGGTCACCCTGCCGGTCGCGAAGTTCGGAATGAGCGACGAGAGGCTCCACGACGCCGTTTCGTCGGTTTCTCCAAGGAAGGCCAGGAACTGCGACGTGAATACGAGTTGACTCAGATTGCCGGCGGTTGCGCTGGCGTCAAAACTGGCGCCGCTAGACCCCACATGAGAGCTGAACTGGGCGCCGGTGGTTGATGGACTGCCTGTCACCGCGAAGGTTCCGGAAAGCAGGTTCGCTCCCGGGTCCGAGTCGGTGTCAATGAACGAGAACGTGCCAGTATATCCCGCCTGCGTCAGACTGTCGCCGGCACCGCAAGACACGCCACACGCGCCGATGGACTTGCTCGTCGCGGACAAACTGAAAGTAGCGGTTTGCATTCCGGAAAATGGCAGTCCCGACACACCGGAAAACAAAAAATACACCGCGCCGGATGCCTTAACCGTTGTCGTGGTCCCAGAGGTGGTAATCGACCACTGCTGTAAGGCACCATTCTGCTGGAAGTACTGAGCGAACGTCACCGGAGTGGCCATCGCCGGGCTCGCCGCGATCGCGGCTATGGCGCAAGTGCCGCCCAAGCGGCCGAGTAAGCCGAGCATCAAAGACGCTCTCATTCTTCGCACCTTTCGCTGGTTACAAATTTCGACGCCATGAACGCGACGTGGTCACGCTGCTGCAGGCTCCGGTCAAGCGGAGTGTCTAAAAATTAGTGTCCAACCAATCCGATCATCTAAAAATAATATCGCAGGTCGGAGTTCGAATGAGTAGGTTCGGAATCTACTCAGGCGCCGCAAGCGGCCGGAACCGAACAAGAACGCGCTCGTGGGCCGCGCGGCTGCAACAAAACAAGAAATCTGCGGCTTGCCATCC
>DATDIC010000642.1:0-7884 GCA_036521275.1 Acetobacteraceae bacterium | reverse complement strand
ATAGTCGAACAGCGCCAGGATGTGGCGGAGGAAGACGGGAAGTATATCGGCTTCGTTGCGCGCAACGGCGAAAACGGCGGTGCGCATCATCGCTTCGTTCGAATGAGGCCGAGCGCGTTCAAACCCGCGCGGACGGAGATTCTGGATCCGTCATTCCGGCGAAGACGGGCATCCCGGGGAGAGCCCACGAAATTCGGAGGAGTCGCCTGGATTGCCGCTTTCGCGGGAATGACGAACCTGGGTCATCCTAGATGCGGTCTGGAACGACATATTGGACGCTCATTGCGACGGGCCGACACGGAGGCCATTGTACCAGCCTGGCCGGCGGCTGTCGAATGACGCGTCGTGGGTGAAGCGGCGGGGTTTGGGTGCCGCGCAATCTATCCTGAGGGAGCGGCGGCTTTCAGATCCTTCTGGAAGTTCGCCAGGTGCTTGTTGAATTCCTCAAGGTTGTTATGATATGTTCCCACCTTGTCGGTGATTTCCTTCAGCGCATCCGTAAGCGTCTTCTTGGCGTCGTCTATTTTCTTGGCCTGATCCTTGTTGTCTTCATCAAGATGGAAGTCGCTACCGTCAACGATATCGGTATATGATTCCGCCGCATCGTAAATCTTGGAGAATGCATCCTGCAGCGCGAGGACCGAGCCTTCCATCGTATCGCGCTCGGATATGACCTTCTGCGCCGCCTTGTTGGCAGCGTCCATAAGCGCCACCAGATCACCCTTGGCCTTCGGCAGTTTTCCTTCCTTGCCGATGGTTTTCTCAGCCTGTGCCTTGGCCGCTTTCCAGGCGGAGAGTTCCTTGCCCATGGTGTCCTCTGTTCTAAAGCGGATTTTTCCGTGCGCGGTCGTCGCGGCAGCTTTCATATTGGTTTCTGAGACGTATGGCAACGAAATTTTCTTGATTGAGGGAAACGATACGGGGCGGCTCAGCCGCCCTTTACGCCGCCGGCGGTCAGCCCCGCCACAATCTCTTTCTGCATCAGCAGGGTCAGCAGCAGCACCGGCGCGGTGACCACCAGCGCGGCGGCGGCCAGCGGACCCCAGCTTACTTGCTCGAAGGTGAGCATGTTGTACACCGCAATCGGCAGGGTGCGGGTCTCCCGGTTGGCGAGGATCACGCCGAAGAGGAAATTGTTCCAACTGAAAATGAACGACAGGATGGTGGCCACCGTGATGCCCGGCCGGGCCAGCGGCAGGGCGACGTGGCGGAACGCCTGCCAGATGGTGGCGCCATCCACCAGCGCGGCTTCCTCGATCTCGCCGGGCAGGCCCTCGAAGAAGCCGATCATGATCCAGACCACGATCGGCACGGTGAGGACGAGGTGGGTGATCACCAGCGGCACCAGGGTGCCGATCAGGCCCAGCCACTGGAAGGCCAGGAACAAGGGAATGAGATAAGAGAGGCCGGGCGTGAGGCGCGCCACCAGGATCAGCATGGCCGCCTTCTGCGCCTTTGCCTTGGCGATGCCGTAGCCCGCCGGCACGCCGACGAGCAACGCGAGGCCGGTGGCACCGAACGATACGATGATGGAGTTCTTCGTGTAGTTCAGGAAGTCGTTTTCCGCGAATACCTTGACGAAGTTCGCCAGCGTGGGCGGGTGCGGGATGAAGACGGGCGGGAACGCCATGTTGTCCACCTCGTTCTTCAACGACAGCGACAACATCCAGAAGAACACGAAGGCGGCCGGCAGCACGAGCACGATCACCGAGGCGTAGAGCCCGATGCGCCCGGCAATCCGCCGCACCCGGTGGCGATGGATGCGTGCCGGGCGGCGAGCCAGGTGAATGGCCTGAGCCTGTCCGCTCATTGCCATTTCGCGCGTTGCCGCACGCCCAGCAGCCCCAGGCTGATCGCCACGATCAGCACGAAGAAGACCAGCGTGACGGCGCCGGCGTAGCCCAGGTGGTAATAAGCGAAGGCGCTCTGATAGAGGAAGATGTTGATGGTCTCGCTGGATGTTCCCGGGCCGCCGAGCGTGATGACGTAGATCACATCGAACGCCTTCAGCGCGTCGATGGTGCGGATCACCGTGGCGACGACGATGAACGGCCAGACCAGGGGCAGCGTGATGTGGCGGAAGCTCTGCCAGCCGCTGGCGCCGTCCAGGACCGCGGCTTCGTACGGATCGACCGGCAGGCTGGCCAGCCCGCCGAGCACGATCAGCATGACCAGCGGCGTCCATTGCCAGGTCTCTACCATCGCCAGGGTGGGGATCACTGTATCCGGGCTGTAGGTCCAGGTGGCGGGCGGCAGGCCGACGGAGGTGAGCAGGTAATTCAGCACGCCCAGTTGCGGGTGGAACATCATCGACCAGACCAGGGCGATGGCCACGGGCGTCGCCATCATTGGCAGCACGAAGATGGTACGCGCCAATCCCCGCAATGCGAAGCGCCGATGGAAGCAGACGGCGGCGGCGATGCCCAGCACCAACGGACCGCCCACCGCCAGCACCGAGAAATAGAGCGTGCGGACCACCGCCCAGCCGAAGCGTGAATCGGTTGCGATTGCCGCGTAGTTCGCCAGCCCCGCCCAGGTGATCCCGCCGGCGGGATCCCACGAATGCAGCGAGATGAAGATCGTGAACAGCCAGGGGAAGATGATCACCGCCAGCACGATCACCGCGGCCGGCGCGGCGAAAGCCCAGTAATGGCGTGCATAGTTGCGCGCCCGCCGGGGCACGGTCGGCGCCGCGCCCGCCGGAACCAGTAGCGTCGAAGACAAATCCGTATCCCTCCCGTCCGGCCCTGCCTATGACTCGCCCGACCGGTTTGCGCAATCGCAACCGGCGGTGCTCTCGTCAATCATCGAATGGCTTGTCCAGCAGCGCCACGATGGCCTGCCGCGCGTCCTGTGCCACTGCT
Source organism: Acetobacteraceae bacterium (assembly GCA_036521275.1). Lineage (GTDB taxonomy): Bacteria > Pseudomonadota > Alphaproteobacteria > Acetobacterales > Acetobacteraceae > DATDIC01. The sequence continues at coordinate 5,020 of DATDIC010000642.1, read as the reverse complement.
GCGTCGGCGTCGCGCTGCCCGAGCAGGTCGCTCCAGGCGAACAGGTCGGCGATGCGGGCGATCGGGCGCCAGCCGGCGGGCAGCGTTCCACCCGCGCGGCCGTATCCGGTGACTACGCCCCCCACGAACGCAGTCTGGCCACCCAGCGGCAGCCGCAGCAGATTGCCGAAATCGAACGCCGGCGTGGCACTGAGTGCGAATTCCCAATCCAGCACGGCTGCCACATGCCAGTCCGCCGCGATCTGCCGCAGCAGAATGTTGCTGGGATTGCAGTCGGCATGCGTCAACCGCGGATCGCCGAGCCAGCCATCCAGCCTCTGCCCCTCTTGTTCCACGAACGCGAACAGGCGATCGGTGAGCGCATGCCCGAGCCGTTCGCCGCCGGGGCCGGCGCGCAGGCACTGGTGCATGAACTGCAGCAGCCCCGTTCGTCCCAGATCGAGCGTCTCCGCAATGTACAGATCAGGTCCGAAAAACCCGGCACGATCGAACCGGAACGCGTGAACATGGGCCAGCGCATCGCCGACCGCGACCCCGAGCGCATTCAGCGTCGCCGGATCCGCGGCGCGGGAGAGGTGATCGAGTTGCACGCCATCCACCCACTCCAGCACCGCGTACGGACCACCGGTGATGGGGTTGGAGTCGGCGAAATGAAGGAACCGGGCGATCGGAACCCGGCCCTCCAGCAAGGCCGCGAGTGCTGCCTCCTTGCGCGCCCGCTGCGGATCGCGTTGGAACAGGCGCAGCAGCACGCGGCCGGGCGGGCGATCCAGCGTGAGCCGCAGATTGCTGTGCACGAGACCGCCGCTGACCCGTTCAACCGATACGACATGCGCGTCGCCGATTGCGGGCCGCAGCAGCCTGCCCGCTTCCGATGCGCCCAGTTCAATCCATGGACTTCGCCGCGTCCAGCGGTCCCGGTTCAGCAGCCCCTCTCCTGGCGCCAGAGGCCGAGCATCTCCTGCACAGGCCGATCGGAAAAGCTGAACAGCACCGTTTCGCGGCCGGCGCGGTGATGGTGCCAGTGCCAGCTCGGCACCACGAACACGTCACGTGGTTTCCAGTGGAAGCTGGTATCCCCGACCAGTGTCTCGCCCTCGCCTTCGACCACAACATACACGGTGCCGTCCGTGCTGCGGTAAGGCGAGGTGGCGAAGCCGTCCGGCAGCAACTGCATGAAGGCCCCGATGGTCGGCATCGGATGCTCGCCAGTAGCGGGATTCACATAGCGCAGCTTATGTCCATGACACGGGTCGGGGTCGCTATTGGCGGCGAGGGTCGCCAAAGCCTCTCGCGATCGCGCATACGGATAACTGAACACCGGCGAGTTTTTTGTGGTCGGTTTCCAATCAACCGGCATCATGTTCTGGCCGAAGCGTGCCAGACTGTCGCCGGGTTGGCGCGTGACCGCCTGAGTTTCCGCGTTTGCCGGCTCTGCGAAGCTGGCATCGAACAGGTGGACGATCGGTATATCCAGCCCGTCCAGCCATACCATCGGCCGGTCCGTCTCGTTGCCGTGGTCGTGCCACGTCCAAGACGGGGTTATCACGAAATCGCCCGGCTGCATCAGCGTCCGTTCGCCCTCCACAGCCGTGTAGGCGCCGCTTCCCTCGATGATGAAACGAAGTGCGGATTGCGTATGGCGGTGCGCCGGCGCGACTTCCCCCGGCATGATCAACTGCATGCCGGCAAACAGCGAATGGGTCACGCGCGTCTGCCCGCGCAGGCCCGGGTTTTCCAGGATCAGCACGCGCCGCTCGGCTTCGCGCGCGGTGATCAGCCCCGCGGCTTGCATCAGGTAGGGACGCACCGTCCCGTCATAATCCCAATGCGCCGGCAGCGCCGGCGTGGTGGGAGCGCGCGTCACCAGCGCGTGCAACCGCTCCCATAATGGCGCCAGCGAATGGGCGCCAATCCGGTCATAAAATTCCTGACGGTCGGCGCTGCGTGTGGTTGCGGCTTCCGACATGAGCAATCCCCCGGCCAACGCGGCCACGGCAGCCTAGTCCGAAGCGGCTTTCCCGCGCCAGCATCCGGTCCTTGCGGACGTCCGGCGTTCAGGCAGGCGGTGTCAGGATCCTTGAGGGCTGAGGCCGGCTCTGCAGCGGGCGCATCGCCTCGTTCGTCACCCGGCTGGCGATCTGCAGCAGCGTGACGCCGGCCTCGGTAGCGTGCTTCACCCCATCGACCCAGAGCTCGCGCTGAATTTCGGCAACCTCATCGACCGACTTGCAGCGCAGAATGTCCTGCGGTTTGCGGACGCCACGCTGTGTCGCGCGGTCCAGCATTTCCAGCCAGGCGTGCTGCAATTCCTGCATTCCGCGCCCCAGCGACGTCCAGCTTGTGAACAGCGCCTGGACGTGTTCGGCCGTAGTCTCCGCCGCCTCTCGATAGATTTCCAGCGCATGGGCCGTCTGGCCGATCACGCGATGGCTCCGGCCGTAACCGACATCCGCGAGCCGTCCGTTTACCCCGGCTGCGGCACGAACGCCAAGCCAGATTACCTCGCGACCCTGATCGGCGACCCGCTGCGTGATGTCCACTGCGGCGTCCGCGGTGCGCGCGACGGTGTCCGCGACGCTGACCCCAATATCGCGGGCTTCGTCGGCCGTGCGGTTGAGCACATCCTCGGCGCCGGCGACGTTTTCACGAGCGGCGCGGGCACCTGTTTCCACGGTGGCGTGCGCCGCCTCACGCGCCTGCTGCATGCCTTCGCGCGTGTTCTGCTGGGCCTTCTTTGTCGTTTCTGACATGATGGTTCCCCCTTCTGCGCGGTCCCAGTTGCATCAATGGCGCACACGCCAGGGGGTTTCACTGCACAAAAAAATCAAGTCTGTGACAGGAATTTCTTTTGACAGCTTCTTGGCTCTGTGAGCGGCGACGGCGGCGGTCAGAGTGCCGTTTGAAGCCGGTTGGCTGCCCGTGTGCGTCCCATCAGCGGCAGCAGATCACGCAGCTCCGGGCCGGATTCCTCTCCCGTCAGCGCCAGGCGCAGCGGCAGCGACAAAGATGGACGGGAGCGACCCGTCACCGCATGCAGCGCATCTGTCCATTCCGCCCACACCCGGCTGTGCCAGGGCTCTGCCGGCAACAGGTCGAGTGCGGTCCGCAACAGCTCGTGCTCACCGTCGATGACGGGAGGCACGATCGTGCCGGCAACCACGTCCCACCAGCCGCGTGCCTCTGACAGCAGGTCGAGCCGGCCGCGCACGGCATGCCAAAATGACTCGGTTGCTCCACTGGGCAGCCTGTCGGCGACCGCCGCGAAGGGCAGCGTACTTTGCACATGACGGTTCATGGACAGCAATTGCGTCAGACTGAAATGCTGCGAGGTGTTCGCGTACCCCGCCAGATCGAACTGCGGGCCCAGACTGTCCAGGGTCGCTGGCGCAGCGATGTCCGACCCGGCAAGGCAGGCGGCCAGGGCGACCGGTTCTATGCCATCGCGGCGCAGTGCCCGCACGGTCCGCTCGATGCCGCCTCGGTGTCGCCGGCCATCGACGGCTTCCTTGACCACCGGCAGATGACACAGAACCGGCTCTGGCGTTTGCGCGCCGAGAGCCCGCCGGATATCGATCTGCACGGCAGTGCTGGTGCACTGGTCATCGGTACGGATCAGGTGGGTGATAGCGCCTTCGATATCGTCCACCGCGGAGGTGAAGCTGCGCATCGGCGTGCCGTCTGCCCGGATGAGCACAGGATCCGACAGCGTGGCGAGATCCACCTGCTGCGTGCCCAGCACGAGGTCACGCCAGTTAATGGGATCGTCGGAAAGCAGAAAGCGCCAATGGGGTCGCTTCCGTTTCGCCTCCGCCGCGGCGCGCTGCGCGGGTGTCAGTTTCAGCATGGCCCGGTCATAGACGGCAGACAGGCCACGCTTCAGCCGCCGCTCGCGCTTGACGCGCAGCTCGTCGTCGCTTTCAAAGCACGGATAGAGCCGACCCGCCTGTTTCAGGCGTTCAGCCGCAGCCTCATATAGCGGCAGCCGGGCACTCTGCCGGATCGATTCGTCCCATCTGATACCAAGCCATTCCAGATCGCCGGCAACAGTATCCAGGTGCCTCGGGCCGGCCTGCTGATCGATATCGTCCAGCCGCAGCGTCAGCGTGCCGCCATGGTGCCGAACGAACAGATAATGGGCCAACGCAAGGCGGGCGCTGCCGATATGCGGCGGTGTGGTCGCGCCACAGGCAATCCGCAGTTTCGGTGTCATTGGTCGGGATCGTCTTCATCATCATCGACCCGCCGCGGGTCGAGTGAGCGCCAGTCCCGCTCGTCCGGTCTGGCCGGATGATCCACGAAATCCCCAAGCTCGTTGGCGCTGCGCCAGCCGGAATCGCCGGCCTCGGGGACTTCGGCGTCTTCGCCGAAGGCGAACCAGGATTCCAGGACCTCTTTCGTCGTCATGCCTGGCCCACGGCACCGCTCCACCGAGTCGCGGACATAGCTGCGGGCGAACGCGTTGGCTTGCATCAGCGTGGGAAACCCGCCGATTTCTTCGACAATATTCTCCTGCGCGCCACCCGAAAGATCGAGAATGCGCACGCGCCAGCCGCCCGGCGGAGCGAACAGGTCGCTCAACCCGACGGCTCCAGCAACCCAAACGGAGCAGTCATGGCGGCAAGCTATGATGCGCGCCCGGGCAAAGCAACGGTGGCGGGCCGTTGCGTCACGTTCCCGTGCGTCGGGTCTATGCGCGGCGCCAACAATCGCTAAGCTGCCCGCATGAGCAGCACACCCCCACCCGGATCGACCCCAGCCGGATCGACCCCAGCCGGATCAACCCCAACGGGATCAACCCCGCCGGGACCGACCCCACCGGGACCGACCAAGGTCATTCACGCACCTCCACGGCGGCAGGCCAAACCGCCGGGTCCGTGTGCGATGGTCATCTTCGGCGCGCATGGCGACCTGACCAAGCGGTTGCTGGTGCCGGCTCTTTACAATCTGTCGCGCACCGGCCTGATCCCTGAGCATTTCGCGATCGTCGGCGTCGATCTCGCGAAAGACACTGCCGAAG
>DATDIC010000641.1:0-3646 GCA_036521275.1 Acetobacteraceae bacterium | reverse complement strand
CACGACATTGCCCGGCACGCCGCCGGGGTAACGCCGTGCCGCACCGTGCCAGGTCAGACGTTCCAGCGTCTGCTGCGGCGTCAGCGCCGGATCTTCCACCTCGGTCGGGTATTGGTAGCGCAACTCGTCCAGGGAGAAACGGCAGCGCTCGACAATCTCCTGCGTACGGGCGACTGCGTCGGGGTAACGGGCGAACAGCCGCGCCATGTCCGCCGGCGATTTCAGGTGCCGGTCGGCGAAACGCTCTCGGCGGAAGCCGGCGTCATCGATCGTGCATCCCTCGCGGATGCAGGTCAGCACGTCCTGCAGAATGCGCCGCTGCGGCACGTGATACAACACATCGCCCGTTGCCACGGTGGCAAGCCGGTGCTCACGCGCCATCCGTGCCAGGCGTTCCAGCCGCACCGCGTCATTCGGCCGGCGATGCAGGGTCAATGCCAGATAGGCGCGGTTCCCGAACAGATCGCGCGCCCGGGACAGACGGTCCGTTATCGGCGACGGCCGGTCGTCGGGACCGGGATCACCGGCGAGCAAAATCGCCAGCAGTCCGTCCGCATGCGCTGCCAGATCATCCCACCCCAGGTTGCATGCCCCCTTGCCGGCGCGCCGCTTGCCGATCGTCAGCAGCCGGGTCAGACGCGAATAGGCCGCCCGGTCGGTGGGGTACACCAGCACCGAACTGCGATCCGAAAGATCGAGCCTGCATCCCACCACCAGCCGCACGCCGGTGTCTGCCGCACGCTGATGCGCACGCACGATGCCAGCCAGCGAGTTCCGATCGGTAATACCCAGCGCGGGGACGCCGAGTATTGCCGCGTGCGCGAACAGCTCCTCGATATGTGAGGCGCCGCGCAGGAAGGAATAATTGGTGGTGACCTGAAGCTCGGCGTACTCCGGCGTGATCTTTCGCACGGAGGAAATCAATTGCCCCCCTCCGCTTGCATGTGGCACCGTGAATGACTAGGGGTGCGGTATATTCGATAACCGATACTGCTGTCCGCCAGGGGAACTTTGGATATATGGGGGTGCTGAAATATCTGAAGGGTGCGGTCTCCAACATTCATCGCCAGGGCGATCGACCGGACATCTTCATCTTTGCCACCCCGCGCAGCGGCTCGACCTTCCTGATGGAGTTGCTGGGCGCGCAGACGGGTGTCAAAATCCATGACGAACCGCTGACTGTGAATTATCCCGAATCCCGCCGTGAACTTGGCGTTGACACGTGGGAAGAGCTCACTGTCATGCCCGATCGGGAAGCGCATTACTTCCGCTTCTTCGACCGGCTGCGACGCAACAAGATAAAAGAGCTGAACCGGCCACTCTATCGCAAGCATGCTCGCCTGCTGACCAATCGCAACGTGTTCAAGAACATTCACGGCGGCAAGGACATGCTGCCCTGGTTCACGGAAACGTTTGACGCGCTGATTCTTGTGCTGATCCGGCACCCGATCCCGACCGTATTGTCGCACCAGAAATTTCCTCGCTTGCCGTATCTGCTGCGCCAGCCGGCACATCGTCGCCTGTTCACCGACCGCGAAATTGCGTTCGCCGAGCAGATCATCGCGCACGGGTCGAAGCTGGAGCAGGGCATGGTGGACTGGTCGCTTGAAATGGGCGCCATGTTCCGCAACTTTCCTGTCGATGCGACGGTGATCAGCTACGAGGATCTGACCGTGCATCCGAAAGAAAGTTTCGCTTACCTGCGGGATAGGTTGCAGCTTGATCCGATCGAGAACATCGCCTCGCTGATCGCGCAGCCGTCGGTGTCCACCGGCCAGTCGGACGATGAAACGCGAAAATTCTTCGCCAAGGCCGGCCCGGATGCCGACCGCACCTATCTGATCAGCCGCTGGACCCAGCGCGTCTCTTCTGAAGAGGTCCGGCGGGTCTTCGAGATCTGCGGCGCGTTCGGCCTCGACTTGTATGAGGAAGGCAACCTGTTTCCCACCGACCAGTATCGCCTGCCGGCGCTTCGCGGTGCCGCGGAAACCGTGCTGCTGACCGAGCCGGGCTGATCGCCGCATCAAAAAATGCCGTGCAGGAACCAGCGCAGGTCGCCCGTGCCGGCATCCTCCCCGTCGCCGCTGCGATAGAGCCAGAAGCGCCGTCCCTGCTCGTCTTCCACCCGCCAGTAATCGCGGGTTGCCGCCGTTTCCTTCGCGTCCAGCCACCATTCGCCATGAATGCGCTCCGGCCCGTCGGCGCGGCGGATCAGGAATCGTCGGTGGCGCCAGGTGAAGGCAGCGGGCGGGCGATCCGGCAGCAGAGCTAATGCCTGCACCGGCTGCGGCGGCGAGAGAAGCCGCACCGGGCGGGGCAGGTCCTGGGGCCACTCCGCCGTTTCAACCGTCCTTATATACCCAGCTTCCTGCGGAAGCAGGGTATCGTCTTTGGTTTGCGCGCCGCCGCCCGCCAACTCGGCGCGCGGTATACCCAACTTCCTGCGGAACTTAGGTATACCAGACCGCGTTGAGGGTGACCCATGTTCGTCATTCCCGCGCATGCGGGAATCCAGGCAATCCCCCGGAAATTTGTGGGCTCTTGCATGGATGCCCGCTTTCGCCGGCATGACGGGTCTAGAATCTTCGTCCGCGCGGGTTGGCATTAGAGGAGGAAGCCGCCGCACCGAGCGTTCTGGCACGTCGCTTTCCACCGCGGCGGCACGCCAGACCCGGCGTGTCCCCAGCCGGTTGGTGAGCCGATCCACCAGGACCGAAAGATCGGGTTCCTGGCCACCCGCCAGTGCGTCAGCCTGTTGCCGGTGCAGCCGGTCGGCCAGCGACACGACCAGCCGCATCGCCTCCACCCCCGGTCCGGGGTCTACCGTCTCCATCCGTTCGTCCAGCAGGCGGACCAGGTGGGCCGCATCACGGCTCGGCCGCGCGGTGCCAATCCGCACGGCCTGGACGGAGCCATCCACCCGCTCGAACAGCAGATCGAGGCAGCTTGCGCCGAGTCCCGCCTGGTCCAGTTTCTCGCAGACCCGCTCCGCAAGCTGCCTGATCACGAAGGCGAAGGCTTCGGCGGTCAGCAGTGGTTCGACAAATCCCAACCGGCTGGTGATCACGCCTGGAGGGCGCATCGGCGTCAGCGGCTCGAACACGCGCCCCAGCGCCTGGTCGAGCCGCAACAGCACCTCCGGCCCGAAGCGCCGGGCCAGCGGCCCCCGCGCCATGGCGGCAAGCTGACCGATCCGCTCGATGCCAAGCCGCCGAAGGCTGCCGACCGTCTCCTGCGCCAGCCGCAGGCCGGCGATGGGCAAGGCCGCTATGGCGTTCTCGGTTTCCCTGGGCGGCGCGATGGTGGCTGGTACCGCTGCATGACGGGCCAGCGCATGGGCGGCGCCAGGCGTATCCGCGACCGCCGCACGCGCAGCCACGCCGGCAGCCGCCAACCGTCTGATCAAATCCGCCATCAGGGTTTCCTCTCCCCTTTGGGCCCTGCAAGGGGGAGAGGGGATGTTGGCCCCCTCACCCTTCCCTCTCCCCCAAGGGGGAGAGGGGACGTTGGTCCACTCACCCTTCCCTCTCCCGCAAGGGGGAGAGGGGATGTTGGCCCCCTCACCCTTCCCTCTCCCCCAAGGGGGAGAGGGGGTGTTGGCCCCCGCCGCACCCCATAAAGGCGCGCACCCGGTTACATCCGCCCA
>DATDIC010000640.1:0-9504 GCA_036521275.1 Acetobacteraceae bacterium | reverse complement strand
TCCCTGCAAAGGAACCGCTTTGTTCTAAGCCGCGCAGCGCAAACTCTCGGCGTGTCTCGTGCAACGATGTATCGCATGATGCATCGACACCAAATTGAGCTGCGACCTCATTATGCGGTTCAGGAAACTGATCCGGTTCAGGCGACGGGTTCAACCGGCGCGGTCGACTGAGACAAGCCGCCCGCTCGGGTGGGCCAGTTCCTCCGATAATTTCAGAACTGCAATTACCGCGCGCACGTGCGGTGACGGGTCGATCTTTCTTCGGCGCCCGATCTAACCCCCACGGCCAGTTCAGGGGCAACGGACAGCTCGCTCAGCCCGTTCCGGCCTGGCGAGCGTAGAGGAATTCACAAGCATCATCAACTCCCGGTTGTATGCAACCATGGCGAGTGGTATCGTTAGGGACTTCTCCTTTTCATCGGTATCTAGTTAGTGCATCACGTGTGTGAGACATGTCTCAACGAGACGCGAAGTTCTGTCTCACGCCAGCGCGAGGGGTTCGGGAGAATTGGTAACCACCCAAACTAAGTTTTTGATTCCTCGCGATAATGGTCCACAGCTTTACGTCCCCCACTCGGTGGCACGCGATTTGCGATGGCATAGCACTGTGATGGAGGGAGCGATGCCGAACGCCTGCGCAAAATACAACCGCGGCGATACGGGGCCCGACACACCTGGAAGTAACGGCTTCCGCCGCGGGCGGGGATGGAGAAGGAATTTAGCATGCGTAAGATCTTACTGACGAGCTGCGCTTTACTGGCGTTGGGCGTAGGCCACGCCTTCGCGGATGCAAGCAATGGCAATGCCAACAGCGGCAACGCCGCCGCTGCCACGACCGGCGGCATCGCTGCCAGCGTGAGCGATTCCGGCAACGGCAACGATACCGGCAACACCAGCACCAAGAACGTCACCGCCGACAGCGGCAATACCAAGAACGTCTCGGTCTCCAATACCAGCACCAAGAACGTCACCGCAGATAGCGGCAATACCAAGACCGTGTCGGTCTCCAATACCAGCACCAAGAACGTCACGGCAGATAGCGGCAACACCAAAACCACCACCGTAAGCGCCGATAACGGTAACACCAAGAACATCGACAGCGGCAACACCAAGAATGTGTCGGTCTCCAATACCAGCACCAAGAACGTCACGGCGGACAGCGGCAACACCAAGACAGTAACCAACACCAAGAACGTCACCGCCGACAGCAACAACACCAGCACCAAGAACATCACCGCTGACAGCGGCAACACCAGCACCAAGACCACCACCGTAAGTGCCGACAACGGCAATACGAAGAACATCGACAGCGGCAACACCAAGACCATCAGCAACACCAGCACGAACACCAGCTCGGCTTCGGCCACTGGCGCTGCTGCCAACAATGGTGGGAAGAACATCGGCAGCGGCAACACCAAGACCGTGAGCAACACCAGCACTAAGACCAACACGAAGACCAGCTCGTCTAGCGCCGACGGCGGCAGCGGTGGCAATGCGAGCGCCAACAATGGTGGAACAGCCGTAAACAAGACGGTCTCGGCGGATAACGGCAATACCAGCACGAAGACCGTGACTGCCAACAGCGGCAACACAAAGACCGTCACTTCCCATAGCGGCAACACCAAGACGCAGACCCTCACCTCGACCGGCACGGGTGGCAACGCCACTGCGATGAACGGCAGCACTGCGAACAACACCTACAGCACGACCGGCTCGGGGAACACCAAGACAACCACGACGAGCATCGATAAGAGCCGGAACCTCTCCGCCTCAGCGACCGGTGCAGCGGCCACTTCGGGAGGCACAGCGACGAACGTCAGTGCCGATCTCAGCGGTGCCAGCATCGGCAATCACAGCAGCTCCAAGACTATCTCGAAGTCGGCTAGCTCGGTCATTAACACGTTGGGCAAAGGCGCCATGATGAGCGCGGGCGACCTGAGCAACTCGACGACCAACACCACCACCGTGTCGGTGCTGGCCGAGACACGGACGACTGGAAGCGTGTCGCACAACCGTTACGGCGGCTCGGGCGGCGGCTTCGCCTCTGGCAACGTGTCGATGAGCAACTCGATGAGCGGCATGGGCATCGTCACTGCTCAGCAGAACACTGGTGGCGGTGCACTGCAGCAGAATTCCGTGTCGCTTGGCTCGATCGTCGGCGGCAACGGCGGCGGCCTGGCCGGGTTCGGCGCGGGCAACGTGCACTAAGCGATTTGACGCCGATGGTCCGCGTCACCCCTCGCCGGGTGGCGCGGACCACGCTTTTGATGTGCCTGTCGCGGGAGGATTTTATGAAACCAGCCGGAACGGGCTTTCGGGTCGCTGCAGCGGCCATGCTGCTTTCGGCCCTGACCGCCGGGACTTGCCTGGCCGCCGGCAAGTCTTCCGACGGCGTCCTCCGGGTGCTCGCCGGTACTGCCGTCTCGGCCGCTGAATTGGGTCAACAGCAGGCGCGCGGGATTGCGCTGACGAACTCTGTCAGCAGTGGAACGGTGAGCGGCAACAGTGTCGGCGCCGGCGCAGTTACCGGCACGATCACGAACAATAATTCTATCAACGACAACGTGGGCATCACGACGGTGTTCCAGAACACGGGAAACAATTCCCTGTTCCAGAGCAGCACCTCGATCTTCATTTCCGTCCACTGACAAAACGACGATGGCGATGATAATGCGACGGGGAGGGCGCGACCGCTTCAGCCGGCGAGGGCGGTCCTGGTCCGCTCCATCGGCGTGCCTCCTAGCCGCCACAATAGCAGTAGCAATCGCCCCGGCGCAGGCTGGATCCGTATATCTGGGTGGCATGGGTGTGGGCGCGACCGCCCCATCCATCAGCATCGAAAGCTTTCAGGAACAGAAATACAAAAGCACCATCGCGCAGGAGCATGACTTCTCTTGCGGCTCGGCGGCTCTGGCGACATTGCTTAGCTATAATTACAATATTGCAGCGACCGAAGATCAGGTATTCAAGAGCATGTTCACTAACGGAGATAAGGAAGTCATCAGCAAGTCCGGCTTTTCTCTACTCGACATGAAGGACTATCTGGATCGGCGCGGCATCGAGTCAGGCGGGTTCCGGGCGCCACTGGCCAAACTTGAGGAGGTCCGGCTACCCGCAATCGTTCTGATCAACGTCCGAGGCTATCGTCACTTTGTCGTGCTTGAGGGAATCGAAAACGGCTGGGTGCTTCTGTCGGATCCGGCAAATGGCGCCCGGACCGAACAGCTCGGCGTTTTTGAAGCTCAATGGAGCGGCGTGTTCTTCCTCATACTCGATAACGTGGATCAGGCCCAGAAAACGTTCAACATCTCCGAAAGATGGGCGAGTGCACCCCGCGCTCCGCTGGACCTTGCCCGCTATGCCGTTGATCTCTCCACCCTCGCCCAGCCGGCGATGCGTGACCTTTCGCGCTTCTGAACCATCCCGCAGCCGGCGGCCGTTCCCATCGCATTAAAAGTTTGCGTCTGCATCTAACTTGTCTCGCTTCCGACTTACGAAGCTGGCATGATGATCCGGTAAGAGACCGTCGCAGGATGAAGCGTGACTCACAAAGAACCGTATCTGGGGCTGCTTCGGTGGACCACCACGATACTGTGTTGGTGTCTCACGCTTTGTCTGTTCAGCGGATGTTCCAACATCAGCGGCAGGATCTCAGGCGCACAAAATGCCGGCTCACCCGGCCTGACTGACCACGCCGGTACCCACCATCCCGCGACCATTCTGGCAATCGACACGCACGATCAGTCATCGGCATCTTCAGGATCCGCGTCGCAACCGCCGATTCGCGAACAGGCAGTCACATCCGCTTACACGAGCAAGGCTTCCGGTCCTCCTGTCCCACAGCCAGACACGGCGAGTAGCGGTGCTCGACCTGGCTTCGGCGGGAAATCATATCCGCGGTCAGTGGCCGTCACGAAACCGGCTGTCGCGGACAGCGCCCTCAGGCAACGACTCACAATCGCGTCGCTCAGCGACAATCAGCTCGGAGACATTCGGGGCGGGCTGGATGCCGGTTCAGGCGTTGAGCTGAACTTCGCATTCCAACAAGCGACACTCGTAGACCACAATGTGGTGCAGAACATCGTGCTGCCGACTCTCACAGTCGCTACAAACAGCGCCGGAAACCCTGCCGCATCCGTGTCCTCCATACCAGCAGGCTCAATCTCGGGTAGCAATATTGCAGCTTCACCCGTCAGCACCGCAAGCTTTGCCGGGCTCGGCATGGCCGGCGCACCCTCTGAAACGGTCGCCAACACCCTCGGCGCAACCACAATCATCAACAACGGGCAATCCCTGCAGATCAGCCCGGGGGTCAGCCCCGGCGTAGGAAGCGGAGTGACCTCAGTCATTTCTACTTTGGGGGGAATGGGCTTGACGAACATCGTCAGAAACACCGCCAACAACCAGCTCGTTCAGCAGGTAACGACGGTCAACATTGGCATCACCGGGTTGCAGCAGCTGCTTCAGCAGACTGTTCCCTCAAGCGTGATGAACCAACTGAACTCCGTGAATGCGCTTCATCATTGAACTTTCCGCATCAGGCCTGCAAAATCCGGCCGCTGTCAGTTTACTTCTTGTTGATAACACCTATCTCTCGTATTATGCTATTGCTTGACCTGCGTTCCGTATGGAGGTAACTTTTGGTCGGGTGAGTGGGCACGAAAATGATTCAGCTTAGATCAACAGCGCGGTTCTTCCCGAGAGGCTTGCTATGGTTAGGAGGCATTGCGCTCTCATTGGGTTTGGTGCTTTCGCCGCGCAGTGGTTTAGCCGGCGGCGGCGGATCCACTCGCAACGCGGCTGTCCCCTCCATTCTCGCCGATGTTGTCGTGCTTCCCGACTCGGCTTTAGCGCGGGAAAATGGCACCAACCTTCGGGCCCCTGAAATCGGCCACGGGGCTGCCGATCACCCACCAGTGGTTCTTTGGGACGAACTGAAGGTTCCACTGCAGGCGGCAGGGTCCGCTACGGGCGTAAACCTTTCAATAAGCACTGGACGGTAAATACTGGCAGATCGCCGTACCCAGTCGCCGGCCTTCAGCCGGCAAAACCCAGGTTGCCAATAGCTCGCAAAATCAGTAGGCCACTACTCGGGGTCGTCTAAAGCGAAAACCGATAGGGTATTTCGACCAGCACCTTTGCAACGGGTGCATTTTGTCCCGCCCCGATCCCGACACTCACATTCACCCGCGTCGAACGTGAGATCTCGTAGCCGAGACCGAAATTGAACGTCCCGAACGAATACGCCGATCCGGCGATCGGCTGTCCGTTTTCATGGGCCGTAAACACGTGCTCTTGCTGATAACTCAGCGTCAGCGATGTCCGATCGTTCAAGGCGAAGCCAATACCAAATGTAAGTGCCAGTGCCTGACCTGGCTTCACGTTTGCGCTAGACGGTGGGCCGCCACCCGTGTTCTGAATATTTACAGTTCGGCCGAGGTTGTTGATATAGAGCAGATTGGCAAACAGCACGCCGGGTGCTGTCGGATACAGCACCGTCAGGCTGGGCTCAGCTGAATAGAACCCTGTGCCGGTCGCAAGCTTTTTGGGAATGCCTTCCAGGAACTGACCGTTGGCATCGTCGACAGTAATGATTGGGACGTCGAACGGACTGACGCCGGTCGCGGTTTTGAACAGGAAGTTGCCCACGAATATCGGCCAGCCGTTCTGTCCTGAGTTGATCTGATAGCTGGCCCCGAACTGGATATCTCCGATGGCCGAATTTTGCGCGCTGGCGGTCAAAATCTGGGCGCTGGCCCCTTCCGGAACCAGGCTCGTCGTCGTACCATTATTATACACATACGGAATCTTTATGTTTACCTCCAGCCGGTCTGTGATGCCCGCACGTATCGTAACAGACGGCATTACAATGTTCTGCTCTACCAAATGGACAAAAATATTCCCGAACGTGATTCCCGGTATGATCTGAAAGCCATTAACCCCAAGCTGGTTTTGCGACCAATAGTCATATTCCATGGACGGGTCGATAACGATCTGGCCCTTCGGGGTTAGTACACCACCAGTGTTCGACAGAGTGGGCGCCGTTTCCAGCACACGCCGAGCCTGCTGGTCCCGCGCCGACGGGCCCTGAATGGGCGCTGCCGAGCTCTCGGGGGACGGCTGGCTGGCTGGACTCTGGCCGCTATTCGCCGTCGGCGCCGCCGTGCCGGTGGAGGCCTGGGCTATTTCCGCCTCGGCCGCCGGTGCGGAGGATGCTGAAATGGTTGGGGACGGGACGGTAGCGATGGAAGGTGTAACACCAGCGCTTCCACTTCCAGTCGCCCGTAGCGTCTTCAGTTGCCGGTCCAGCAGTTTGCTCTTGGTGTCTAGCCGCAAAAACTCCGCGTTCAGCTTTTGCTGCTCCTGTCGTAACTCCGCCATCTCCTTTTTCAGCGACGCTCGCAATTGCTGGATGTCGGCGGTGTCTGAATCCGCGTAGCCGGTCTCAGACAGGACAAGGAAATATAAAGTGCTTCCGAGAACCAGCGCCCGGAACGGTATGTGAGATCGTATTCGCGATCGCATGCCTTGAATCCCGAGTCGAGATGCTTGCAGACTACGGATCATAACGGGGCGTCGCAAGGATAACCTGCGCACAGTATCCCACTCACATAGCACCCGGCAGATATAAGGTTTCAGTAACGTTCCGGCATTTAACCTACCTTCTTTCCGACCTTACCCGACCCGCTCGTACGGCAGCCCGCGCGCCAGCCAGCAGCCAACCCGCACGCCTTCCACCTGCCCCGCCGCATCGCGCCGGAACGCCAGAGTCCAGTCCCCGGGCGGCGTGTGGTCCAGCGCGCGCGGGCAGGGCAGCGCCCACACATCCGGTCCGACCGGATTGAGCGTCTCCATGCGCCCCTCCCCCAGGAAGCCGGAGAAAGCCCCGTACAGCACGCCCCCAGCGTCGGCCACCGTGAGTTCCGCATCCAGCTCCGCGCAACGATACTGCCCGGCGATGTCCTTGGCCGGCGCACCGGGACATGGTTGCAGGCGTGAGCTTTGATTCTCGTTCGGACGATGCATCCACAAACCGTCAGCATCGGACCGCAACCGGGCGGTGGCGCAACTAGCGGTACCATCGGCGTGCAAATCGAGCTGTTCCGGGAAATGGCCGTAACGCAGACGCACCTTGCCCTTCCCTGCCGCGTCGATACGCACAGCAAGCCCGGTTTCCGGTTCGACATAGGCGCCCAGCCAGTCCGGCGCCGGCAGATCGACGTCGGCAGATGGCCGGTCTTCGCCCAACATGGCAGCCAGCACATCCAGCGCCGCTTCGTGGGCGTCCGACATGTGGTTGAACATGACAACCACCGACACACGCTCCGACGGCACGTAAAGCCGGTTGCTGCGCCAGCCGCGCAACGCGCCGCCATGGCCGATCACCGCCCGGCCGAACTCGGTTGCCCGCCCCAGGCCGAAGCCATAAGCAGCCGCCGCCCCATCCGCGAAGCTGACCGGTGCCGACAAACGAGAGTGCAGCGCATCCGGATCATCGCGCGTCGCGTCGATGTGCCGTTCCCAGGCGATCATGTCGTCCAGGCAGGCACCCAGGCCGGCATCGCCGGTCCACAGGATGCGGTTTTCGGCGGCGCGGAAACCGGTCGTCGGGTTGCCTTCGTAGCCTTCCGTGCCGTCCGGCATGGCGCGCGTGTCGGCACACAGCAACGCGCCGGTCATGCCGGCACGCGCGAATACGCGGTCGCGCAGCAGCTCCGCGAAGCCGCGGCCGGTGCGCTGCTGCAGGATGTCGCACAGCATGCGGAAATTCTGATTGACGTAGGAATACCGGGTGCCGGGCGTGAACTGCGGCGTGCGCATCCCGCCAATCACGCGCGCCGCTTCGGTGTCACCGAACGGCGCCTCGGCGGGCGAGCCGTGCAGCATCGCCACCGCCCAGTAGTCGCGCAGGCCGGATTGGTTGTGACACAGGTGCAGCGCACCCGGCGCTGGACCTTCCAGCAGCGGCAGTTGCGCGCGCACGTCGCCGTCCAGCACGGCTGGGTCCGGGAATGCATCCAGCACCACAGCACAGGTGAACTGCTTGGTGATGGAGCACATGCGGAACAGGCTGCGCGGCGTGAACGCAATCCGCCGTTCCGCATTGGCCCAGCCCCAGGCATGGCGGACCAGCGTTTCGCCATCGCGCAGCACCGCGACGGCGCCGCCGGGACCCGGATAGGCGCGCGGCAATGCGTCGATGGCCCGATCGAGCCGATCAGTCAGCGGATTCGTCATGCCCGCACTCTCGCCCCGCCCCGTCGGCGGGTAAAGCCGTTTCAATGAAGCGGACCATCTCCTCATGGACCCTGTTTTCAGCGATCACCGGCGCATCCACGGGGCAATGCGTCGACATGCATGATCTCGCGCTGTCGAAATACGCGCCATGGCGTCCGGGGATATCGAGTTCAACATGGGTCGCAGCGCGGCGGGAATTGTGGTTGAAGCCTTCGCGTGCAACGGCACAGCGGGAGGGAACCCATGAAGAAGCTGATCAACGATCCGCGGCGTGTCGTGCGGGAGATGCTGGAGGGGCTCGCGGATCTGTATCCCGGGCTCGCGCTTCTTGCAAATGAGGACGTGATCGTCCGCGCCGACCTTCCCGCACCCGCTGCGCGGCAGGTTGCGGTGTTGTCGGGCGGCGGCAGCGGGCACGAGCCGGCGCATGCCGGCTATGTCGGGCCGGGAATGTTGACCGCGGCAATCGCCGGCGATGTGTTCACATCGCCCAGCGTGGACGCGGTGCTGGCCGCCATCCGCGCCGCTGCCGGGCCAGCCGGCGCGGTGCTGATCGTGAAGAACTACACCGGAGACCGACTCAATTTCGGCCTCGCCGCCGAGCTGGCGACCGCCGAAGGAATTCCCACCAGGGTGGTCGTCGTCGCCGACGATGTCGCGCTGCACGACACGGTCGAACGCGGACGCTGGCGCGGCATTGCCGGTACCGTGCTGGTGCACAAGGTGACCGGTGCCGCGGCCGCCGCCGGGCGCTCGCTCGATGATGTGGTGGCAGAGGCGACCGCCGCGGCGGCATCCCTCGGCACGATGGGCGTGGCGCTCGGCGCCTGCACCGTGCCGGCCGCGGGCAAGCCCGGCTTCTCGCTCGGCGAGGACGAAATGGAACTCGGCCTCGGCATCCATGGCGAGCAGGGCGTCCGGCGCGGCAAGCTGGAGCCGGCGGACCGTGTGGTCGATGCAATCCTCGACACGCTGCTCACACAGATGAAGCTCGCTACCGGCAGCCGCGTGGCGCTGCTGGTGAACGGGCTCGGCGGCACGCCGCCGATGGAACTGGCGATCGTCGCCCGCCACACGCTTGGCGTGTTGCGCGCGCGCGGCATCGCGGTGGAGCGCGCCTGGGCCGGCAATTTCATGACCGCGCTCGAAATGCCAGGCTGCTCGCTCAGCCTGCTGGCGCTCGACGATGCCAGGCTCGGGCGCATCGACGCGTCCTGCGCCGCCCCGGCCTGGCCTGGCGGCGGCCATGTCGGCCCGCGCCGCATC
>DATDIC010000639.1:0-9745 GCA_036521275.1 Acetobacteraceae bacterium | reverse complement strand
AATCTCCGTCCGCGCGGGTTTGAACGCGCTCGGCCTCATTCGAACGAAGCGATGATGCGCACCGCCGTTTTCGCCGTTGCGCGCAACGAAGCCGATATACTTCCCGTCTTCCTCCGCCACATCCTGGCGCTGTTCGACTATGCCATCCTGGTCGATCACCGCTCGATCGACGGCTCGGGTGAGATGCTGCGCGCCGCCTGCGCCGGTCGCCCCGGCTGGCGATGCTGGCGCGCCGCATATGAAGGGCACCATCAGCATCAGGCCGCCGCAATCGGTCTGGATCGCCTGTTTCAGGACACCGACGCTGATATCGTTTGTTTCCTGGATGCCGACGAGTTCATCGACGTTGCCGATCGGACGGAACTCGAACGACTGCTCGGCACGCTTGGCGATCCGACGCAGGTCGGCCAGTTGTTCTGGCGGAATTGTGTCCGGGCAAACATGCGGCAAGACCGGCTTGCTATCGGCGACCTGATCCTGGTGTGCCCGGAACGCTCGATGTACCCCAAAATCGTTGTCTCACGGGCGTTCTGGCACGCGCGCAACGGCGCGGTACGACCGACCGCCGGGTACCATTCGATCGAGTGGCAGCAGGACGCATCCGTCACCTATCAGCCGCTCGGTGACCTGCTGCATGTCCCGTTCCGCTCGCGCCGCCAGATGGAACGGAAACTGGTGCTTGGCCGCCTCGCCGACCTTGCCAGGGCAAACCGGGCAGAGAACGAGAACGTGCACTGGCGTGACATGCTCGCCCGCGTGGCCGCCGGAGCCATCGACGAGCAAGACCTGGTCGGCTGGGTCACCGGATACGGCGAGCCCGGATTTGCAGGCCGACGCGTGGACAGCGCCGGGCTGACCGCCCTGGGCTTTTCCCTCCGCCCTCTCGATGTCGCTGCCGTCGCCGCCCTGCACCTGCCACCCGGGCGCGAACTGGACCCGCTGCGAGCGATGGCTGCCGTCCTCTGCGAGTGGCGCCTCGAAGATGGCGGAGCAGGGCTCTGTCTGGACGGAGACATCCTCCACCTGCCGCCCCCCGACCCCCCGCCGTTCGACCGCCCGGCACCCGCGTCAACGACCGGCGAGGCCGCGCGGCACGCGACAGCGAACGAACCGGACGCGGACAACGCCCCGCTCCGCCATGCAGTCGCGCCTTCGGAGCAGGAAGCGGCGCTGTCCACGCCGCAGAAGATGCCGGCCAGCACGTCATTTCGCGCGACCACGCCGATGCGACTTGCCGCCGCGTCGATGCGCAGGATACGCCGTATGCTGCCGCGCAGGAATCAGGGAGGCGCGAGGTGATTGGCAAGCTGCTGTTCGGAGCCAGCGTCGCCCTGGCGGTCGGATATTGTTATCCGCTGTGGAATGAAAGCGCACGGGATCCGTGCCAGGCCGTCGAGCAGCGGTTCATCGGCATGGCAACCACGCCGGCGCCTCTGTCCCACCCCGCTCGGGCGCTGGAATCGGCCGTGCTGCGCAGCTATCTCGAACCGCTATCGGACGGGCGCATTGCCGCCGCCCAGGCGAAGCAGCGCTACCCGGCGTTGCCGCCGCAGCTTGGCTGCGCCGTCGGATATTGGACGGCCCTGCTCGACCCGCAAATCGAGGAAACTATCCACCAGCGCCTGCGCTGACGGATGCGGGACGCCCCGGCGGCCCCGGAATGTCAGGCCTCCTCGTCGAGGTCCGCGGCCTCCTTGCCCCCGACCAGCAGTGCTACCTTCGCAAACGGCAGTGGCTTGAACGATTTCAGCATCCGCTCGCTTTTTTTCTGCATGCCAGGAAGCTGCCGCCCGTCCAGCGTCAGGCACAGCGTGTCGGCGCGCTTTTCGTCCCCGGTGGCCACACCGAACGTCATCGTGTGCAAACCGGTTTCCTTCACAAGCATGGCGCCGAGCGTCTTCGCACTGGTGCTGCGATGCAGCGCCATCCGATGGTCCTCAGGCTGCTTGCCGAGCACGATCGCGAAGTTCATCGGCCCCCCGCGATGCAGCCGCTTCAGCCCGGCCATCAAATACGACTGGTATTCGTCGGGATCGGCAAAAACCCCGTCCTTCGACGGTTTCGTATGCGCCTCGATCCAGTCTTCTTCGGCCCCGTACGCACGATCGAATTTCTTCAGGGTGTCAACCGTCGCCTCCATCTCGGGCGACGCCTTGATCTTGGCCGCCTCCGCGATCACCGCCTTCACCGCCGGCGGGATCGCATCCAGCGCGTCCTCGGCCTTTTCCGCCGCATCGGATTCCTTGCTTTGCTCCAGCTTGCGCTTCGCCACCTCGTAATCCTTCAGCGCATCTTCCAGCTTGCCGGCGGTTTTCAAACCCTTTGGCTGGCTCGCCTTCCACCATTTCGCTGAGAATTCTGGCTGTTCGTTCTTTTTCACGAGCCTGCCCTCGCCTCCCCATTGCCCGCCGAATGACCCGTCATGCCCGCCGAATGATCCGTCCTGCCCGCCGAATGACCCGTCATACCCGCCGAATGACCCGTCATGCCCGCGAAAGCGGGCATCCAGCGGAAACCCACGATGGCGTGCCTCTATCCCCGCATGCGCGCGAATGACGAACCCACGTCACCCTCAATGCAGGCTGGTACTATCATATCAGTTGAGCGAACAGTAAGCCCGCGCATAAACTCGCCGGCACTGGCGCAATGGAGACGTCTGCAATGTCCGGACAAACCGGGACCGATACGTCAGCGACACCAAAGGTAAGCCCGCAAATCGTCAAGCAGGACCAGTGGATAACTGGTTTCACCGGCAAGTCGGTCGACCGCAGCCAAAGCCTGCTCGGCCTGCAGCGTGAGCCGACGCCACAACCGACGCCGCCGACCTGGGATCGAACCGAGCCTACATCAGGCCCGCTTCCACAAGGACCATCGTTAGGTGCGCAACGGCCCAGCCAAACTCTGCTGGCAGACCAGCAGAAGCAGTTGACGAGCGTCGACAACGCCCTGCAGGAACTGACCAATGCCGCGACAGCAATCGGTTCCCCGATCGCGCGCGGCCCGACAGATACTGCCATCACCGCATTGAAGCTGCGGCGGGACGCGCTCGCCAACGCCAGCGGCGGCACTGCCGCAATCGAGGCCGAGCTCAAGAAGGCACCGGCCTTGCTCGCCGACATCAACCTGGCGAAAGCATCTGGCCAGACGGCGAAGGACGACTGGGACAAGGCGTCCGCCCGCAAAGGTGTCGTGGAAACGCGGCTGACCAACGCCGAGAACTGGATCAAGCAACTGCCGAAAGGCTCCGAGGGCGCGCTCACCAACGAGCTGGCCGGGCTCAGAACCAGGCTATCCAACCTGGCAACCTCCGCCAATCTGGCCGACTACGGCACCGCCCTCACCACCCTGGAACAGGACAGCACTAAGTTCTTCGCCAAGGCCCGGGATGCGTCGGTACCCAGCTATGCGAACAAGAAACTCGATCTGCTCCGCAGCGTCGCGCGCCGCTGCGGCGACATCGCCACGCCCAATCCGATACAGAACCGGCTCAACACGCTGACCGAAGACCAGAAGAACGCGATGCTGTCACTGACCGGCAGCGCGCGCACCGACGAGCTTGCCCGCATCGGCAACGACGCCAGCACCGCCGTCAATGTCGGCTGGGCCGCTTACCAGACCAGGGTCAAGATCACCAAGCAGCTCTATGCATTCCGCGTTCCGCTCGGCACGCTGCCCTCAGGCGCCGAGAAAAACACGCTTACCAACGAAAAGCTGGCGCTGGACACAGCCGTCAAGGACGCATTCCGGCGGACGGACGAGGATATCGCCGCCGTCAGCACCGCCCTGGCAACCGTCGCCAACGACGCCAACACCCTCCAGACCAAGCTCGACCGGGCGCAGGTCGCCATCCTCGACGTCGAAAAGACCAAGACCCAGATCGCCGCCAGCCTGGCCGAAGCCAGGAAGACGATCGACGCCATCACCGACGGCCCCACCAAGACAGGCTTCAACCAGCTTTACGCCGCCCTGCTGAAGCGGCGCGACGATGCACTGGCGATGACCAGCCCCGCCAACCAGAAGGCCGAACTCTTCGCCATCAACAAGGAAGCTCTTGCCATGGTCGAGCGCGCCAACAAGGCGAGCTTCGACGCCCAGTTGGCGCAGCCGGACGGCAAGCAGAAGATCGCCGACCTGGTGAAGACGTTCGGTGAAACCACCGGCGATCCGGTGAAGCAGGCCATCTGCAAGGCCGCAATGAGCGCCTGCTACAAGGTCGATCTCGACATCCCGGAAGGCATGTCGGTCACCCGCCTGCCCAAGCTGTTCGAGCTGTTCGGCCAGGTTCCCGCCAAGGACCTGAAGAACCTCAAGACCTTGGAATACGAAACCGATCCGGACATGGGTTCCAGCTACTACAGCCGCGGCAAGATCGTGCTCAACAAGATCGGCTCCGAAGGCCATACCTACCAGATGGATCGCACCAAGCCGGAAAGCCGTGTCAACTACTTCAACGCCACCACCCTGCACGAGATCGGCCACAACGCCGACGACGCCAACAGCATCATGTCCGATAACATGAGCGGCGCGAATTTCGGCGGCTGGAAATCCGAAACCGTCGACAGCGTGGCCGAGGCGCATTACGAAACCTCGTTCAAGTCGCTGGTCGGGACCGGCAAGAAACCGTCCAAGGATCATCTGATGAAGATGATCCACCTGGTCCTGCAAACCGGCACCTGCAGCAAGCCGGCCAATGCCACCGCCGATCTCGGCACCCTGTTCGACGACTGGAACGCCATCACCGGCAGCCAGGGCTACCGCAATCTCACGCTGGTCCGCAACGACACCAGCTCGCCGTGGGAAAAGAACATCGACTGCAGCGACGGCCGTTCCTATCACGAAGGCTACAAGGGCGTCTGGTACAGCTATCTCGCAACCGCCCGCGCCACCAAGATCAGCGACTACATGTGGCGTGCCCCCGGTGAATGGTTCGCCGACCAGTACGCCTATTACCGGATGCACGCCGACAAAAGCCCCCCTTCGGCCATAGCCATCTATGTCGGCGATTAAGGCTTCCACTGGCGAACCGAGAAAGATACTGTCATGTCCATCTTCCAGACCACGACCGTCAGTTGCCCCGCTTGCACCACGAAGGTCACGGTCGAAGTTGCGGCCAGCGTGAACGCCGATCGACGGCCCGATCTGCGGCAGGAGATTATCGATGGAACCTTCCAGGCCATAACCTGCCCATCCTGCGCCACCAGCTTTCGACTGCAACCAAGCTTCACCTATATCGATGTCGGCCGCCGCCAATGGATCCTGGCGCACCCGATCGACGACCTGCCGCACTGGCAGACGCTGGAAGCCGAAGCCCGCACAGTGTTCGACACCGCCTACGGCCCCATCGCGCCCCGCCCCGCCCGCGAGCTGGGCAAGACCTTGGCTCCCCGCATCGCGTTCGGCTGGCCCGCCGTGCGGGAAAAACTCGTCTGCCAGCAAGCCGGCCTCGACGACATCGAAATCGAGCTGCTGAAGCTGGCGGTGATCCGCGACGTACGCAACGCACCGCTGGCCGACGAATCGGAGCTGCGGCTGGACCAGGTCGAAGATGAAAACCTCACCTTTGCCTGGCTGGACTCATCCAACGAAGCACTCCTGAAAGCGCTTCGTATTCCCGGCGATGCCTACACCGAACTGGCCGACGATCCGCAGCCCTGGGCGGCGCTGCGTGCGCAACTTGCCGGCCAGCTATTTGTGGATGTCAACCGGCTTTTGGTAAGCGCCGGAGCCTGATCCGGTCGCCGGTACCACCGCCCTTCCGGGCCAGGTACCGGCGATCCGAAACCAGATGTCAGGCCACCGCCTTCGAAAGCGCCGTCAGCGTCGCCGACAATGTCTGCTGGATCGTCAGCGGGGTGAACGGATTGGTATCCAGATCGGCGATGATCTTCTCGCTATCAAGATAGGCCTTGTAGCGCTGCATGATCGCCTTCGCCTCACTGACCAGCTCGGTGCGCTGCGCCGGATCGGTGGCGTTGATCGCCGCGTCCAGCTTGTCGGCCAGGCTTTCGTCCAACGTGGACAGAATGGGTGAGACCCGGTCGCGATAGAGTTTCTCCAGCTCGGGCGCGATGCCCTCCGCCTGGTAGGTGGCCACGATCTCGCCGCCCAGCTTGTCGATCTCACCTTCCACCTTCTTGCGCGCGGCAAGCCAGGCAAGGCGCGATTTGGCATAAGCGACCGCACCGGTGCCATTGCCCGCCGGACGGTTGCCGGCCTGCCCATTGCCGGCCGCGTCCAGCGCCATCCGCAACGCGTTGATCGCGGACGCCGCAGCGGCAAGGTCGGGGCCCTTCAGCGCCGTGTTCGCGTCGTTCGCCTGCTTGCCGAGCGCCGCCTTGCGGGTCGGATCGGTCACCGCCGCGATCCGTCGGATCAGCGCGGCGAGCTCGCGCGCCAGCGCACCGGCATCGAGCTCCTGCGTCTCGGTCTCGTCCGCCTCGTCCGCATCGGCGTCTTCGGGATCATCGAGGTCCTCGACCTCCTGCCCGTCAACCATCATCACCAGCTTGGTGAAGGGAAGCGGCTTGAACTTCTTCAGCATCCGGGCACCCTTCTTGCCCATTCCCGGAAGCTGCCGCCCCTCCAGTGCCAGCACGATGATGCCGGGGCGATTTTCGTCCGGCATGGCAACGCCAAACGTCATCGCGTGCAGGCTGGTCTCCTTGACCAGGGTGTTGGCCAGCGCCTTCGATCCCTTGCTGCGATGCAGGGCAAGCCGATGATCCTCGGCCTTCTTGCCCAGCACGAAGCCGAAATTCATCTGCCCGCCGCTGCGCAGCTTCTTCAGCGACGCGGTCAGATACGTGTGGTACGCCTCGGGATCAGCGAACACACCTTCGTCGCTCTCTTCCGTATGCTGTTCGATCCAGGCCTGCTCGGGCGCATAGAGCCGGTCGAACTTCTTCAGCGATTCGGCGGTCCAATCCATTTCGGGCGTGTTCTTGGCCTTGGACGCTTCGGCAACAACCGCCTTCGCCGCGGTCTCGATACCGCCCAGCGCATCCCGCGCGGCCTTCGCGGCGTCAGCATCGCCGCCCTGCTCCAGCTTCTTTTTCGCGTCGTCGTAGTCTTTCAGGGCGTCGTCCAGCTTGCTGGCGCTCTTCAGCCCCTTCGGCTGGCTGCCCTTCCACCACTTGGCAGAAAATTCCGGCTGTTCACCTTTCTTCACGATCCCACCTCTCGTCCCAGGGGGCCAATACAGGTCACGGTGCCGGGGTGGACGCCCCCACCATCGCGCATTCCTAACAATCGTGCAGTCAGCGTCCGATCAGGCGGCCGGCTGCCGCGCAGACAACCCATACCACGTCCGGTACGGCTTTGTCAGCCTGAACAATCATCCGAGCAAACGCGGATCGCCCGCGCCCGCCGCCCCCGTCCTGCCTCCGGCCCGTGCCCATCAAACCGGTTTCCAACCTCTTTGTTCTGAATCCGCCGCTTGCCGGAGCGCCGGCTCGGCCTCCCACCGCCACGTCGCAGACGCATGTTCCCTGCACCCCGGCCAACCCGAGGAATTGCCGAACCGGCTCGCACTGGTATACCGAGGTTCCGCCGGAACCCGGGTATACTGCGCGCCGGGTTGGCGGGCGGCGGCGCGAATCAATACGATACCCGGATTCCGCAGGAAGACGGGTATATCATTCAGCGTCGCCGGCAGGGGGCATCCCAAAGGACATTCATGGAATACAACGTCAGCTTCGGCCGCCTCGGCCGCACGTCGCGACCCGCCGCGGCAGGGCAGAAATTCCGCCTGGCGCTGCTGGGCGACTTCTCCGGCGCCGCCAATGCCGGCCGGCTCGACACCGGTGAGGCGCTGGCAAAACGCAAGCCGGTCAAGGTGGATGTTGACAATCTGGACGACGTGCTGGCGCGCACCGGATTGTCGCTCAGCCTGCCGCTCGCCGACGACGGCGGCGCGGTCACGGTGAAGATCGCCGCAATCGACGATTTCCATCCCGACCAGCTCGCCGAAAATCTGGAACTGTTCGAGCAGCTTCGCGCCCTGCGGCGCAACCTGGGCAACCGCGCCACCTTCGACCGCGCCGCCAAGGAGGTGCTCTCTTGGGGTGGCGAGGCGCCCTTGCCGCCACCGCCCCGGAAATCCCGCGGCGGCACCGTCGCCACCGCCCGCCTGTCCGATTTCGCCCGGCTGATCGGCCGCCCTGCACTCACCAGCACGGCCGAGGCCTCGGCCGACGATCTGATGCGCCGCCTGATCGGTCCGTTCATCCAGCCGGCACGCGACGCCCGCCAGGAAGCATTGACCGCGCGCGTGGACGAGGCGCTGTCGGCGGCCATGCGCCGGGTGCTGCATCACCCCGACTTCCAGACGGCCGAAGCCCTGTGGCGTGGCGTGGAGTTCCTGGTGCGCCGGATCGAGACCGGCGCGAAAATGGAGATCGTGCTGTACGACGTCTCGGCCGAGGAGCTGGCGGCGGACCTGGCAGCCACCGACACGCTGGAGGAAACCGGCCTCTATGGCATGCTGGTGGAGCAGCCGGCCCTCGACGCCCACCAAGGACCATTATCGGCCATCATCGGGCTCTATGCGTTCGAACTCGCTCCCCCGCATGCCGAACTGCTCGGCCGCATCGCGCAGATTGCCGGTGCCGGCGGGGCGCCGTTCGTTACCGGCATCGGCCCGGACGCGCTCAAGATCCCCGTCCACGATCAGCACCCGCTGATCAAGGACGCATTCTCGGCGCTTCAGGCTCTGCCGGCCGCCGCCTATCTCGGCTTGGCGACGCCGCGCTTCCTGATGCGGATGCCATACGGCCGCAAGACCGACCCGATCGACGCCTTCGCGTTCGAGGAATTCACCCGCCAGGGTGGGCTCGGCGGCATGCTGTGGGGGCACCCGGCCCTGATTCCGGCCTTGCTGCTAGCCGAAAGCTTTACCCAGCAGGGCACCAAGCTGAAGCTGGGCTCGGTGATGGGCGTCGATGACATTCCATACTATGTCTATACGGATACGGACGGGGAGCAGATCGCGCTGCCCTGCACCGAGCGTCTTTACACAGAACGTCAGGCTGTGCAGGTCGGCCAGTACCGGGTGATGCCGCTGCTGTCGATCCGCGGCCGGCCCGAGTTGCGGCTGGGCAGCTTCACCTCCCAGGCCGGCACGCCGCTGGCGGGCTTCTGGGCTCCCGTCGCTATCAAGCCCGCGCCGGCGACACCGCCGGCCGCTGCCGCCCCCGCCGCGTCGCCCGCTCCGCGACCGGCGGTGCCGGCACAGCCGGAACCCGCTCCCATTCCGGAAGCCGTCGCGACCCCCGCCCCCCCTCCAGAACCACCGCCAGCCCCTTCGATCGAACCGAACGCCGCATCGGATGGCTCCGATCTCGATGCATTGCTGGCCGGGCTATCGGCTCCGGCAGAG
Source organism: Acetobacteraceae bacterium (assembly GCA_036521275.1). GTDB lineage: Bacteria > Pseudomonadota > Alphaproteobacteria > Acetobacterales > Acetobacteraceae > DATDIC01. The sequence goes on along the minus strand of DATDIC010000639.1, from coordinate 369 downwards.
ACCCCACCCGCCGAACCGCAGCCCGCGGCGGCGGACGCGGCGGACGATCTGGACAAGCTGCTCGCCAGCCTGAATGCCGAGCCCCCGCCGCCCGAGGAAGACGCCACCGAGCCCGACCTCGACGCACTGCTCGCATCACTGCAGTAGCATCGCGCCCTTGCCAGACCGCGCGGACGAAGACGCTAAACCCGTCATGCCCGCGGAAAGCCGGCATCCACGCGAGCCCCCGAAATTCCGAGGGTCTGGCTGGAGTCCCGCCTTCCGCCGGAATGACGCTGATGGCCTTCCGCCGGAATGACGCTGATGGCTCACCCTCGATGCGGTCGAGAAAAATTCGGTTTTTCTCTGCGCCTCTGCGCCTCTGCGGTG
>DATDIC010000638.1:0-6731 GCA_036521275.1 Acetobacteraceae bacterium | reverse complement strand
GCTGGGCGTGCCGGCAAGTGTCATTGAGGCGGGCCGCGCCGAGTTCAATGACGAGGTGGATGATCCCCCCGGCGATCTTGCCGCCGCGGGGCCGCCGGCGGATGTCGTCGAGCAGCGCGTTGGGGTGGAGATCGAGCTGTCGCCTGATACGGTGTATCTCTCACCTGGGGACGTGGTGCGGATCATCGCGACGCGAAACTATTCGAGTGGCCCGCCGGATTATGATGTGGACAACCTCGTCTGGAGCTCGTCGAGTGCCGTGGTTTCGGTGGACACGAGGGGGCAGGTCACGACGAACGGCGTGAGTGGCGCGGCGCAGCAGGTAGAGATCAAGGCATTCGACCCGCAGACGTTGCGGGAGGGAGTGGCCGAGGTCTGGGTGAATGCGGCGAGCCCGTTGGAGCTGAAGATAACGCCCGGCAGCCTGGAGCTTGCGCCGGACGAGTCGAAGACGCTGAAGATCGCGCGCGTCTATGTGGGCGGCCGGGCGGAGGACGTGACCGGGACCGTCCTATGGAGCACCTCCAATCCGCTGGTTTCGGTGGATAACAATGGGGTGGCGCGTGCGAGTGGGATTGGTGGCGATCCGGTTACGGTGGAGGTCAGTGCCGTCGATCCGGAGACGAACCTGACCGCCACAGTGCTGGTGGTTGTCAAGGTGCCGGATGATCTCGTGCTGGAGATAACGCCGGCGACGGTCACTCTGGCGCCGGGCGGTTCGGTCCAGTTCAGCGCGAGACGCGTCGGCGCCGCGGGCGGCGGTATCGATGTCACGGCGAGTGTCGTGTGGCGGCCGTCGAGTGCAGCTATCTCTTTTGATACCAAAGGCGTTGCGACGGCGAGGAAAGATCTGACCAAGTCGGAGACGGTGGACGTTACCGTGACCGACCTGGCGATGAACCTGACTACCAAAGTCCTGGTGTGGGTGAACGTGCCGTCGCACGAGACCAAGAGGTTCAAGACCCCGTTCGGCGAGGTGTTGTATTTCGCCGGATTTGAGGATCAGGCGAAGCCGCGGCTGGATAACGCGTCCAAGGCGTTCCTGCTGGCGGAGACGTCCGGGACAACGATGGACGATGCCTATGACAAGATGCTGCGCGTGCAGATGCAGAACGAAGCGGCGCTGAAGAATGCGGTGGCGGATGTGCGGACCAATAGCCGCAAGTTCAAGGGAGATGCCGTCAATGCCCAGGGCAGCGACCTGAGCACGGAAGAAGTGCAGCAGATCATCGACGTCGTGAGCGGGCTGATCGAGGACGTGAAGGGTCACATAGCCTCGGCGGAAGCGAAGCTGAAGAACGCGAAGGATACTGCGCAACTGCATGATCTGCAGAAGAGGATAGCGGCATACAACGCCTCGATAGACATCATTACAACGAGTCTGAGTACGGTGACGGGGCTTGTCGCCGAGGGTCCGATGGCGATTGTGGGCGCGGTGACCGCGGTGGCCTCCGAGATCGGGATGATGCTGAAGCAGACGAACAGCCTTGTGGGTGACGCGAGCACGCTTCAGACGACGATCGACGACGACAGCCTGGCTGCGGCGAATGCGGAATTGGACAGGGTCAATGCGTCCGCCGCGGCCTGGAAGGAGAAGCACGACAAGGCATTGGTCCTGTTGCAGAACCGGGTGGAGAATGCGGTTGCCGCCTGGAAGGTGGTCGAGGACAAGTACGACACCGACAAGGGCAACAAGGGCGATTTCCGCTTCACCAAGATCAAGGCTGTCATGGATGCCGCGCACGCGGCTCTGCAGACTATCCCCAAGGCCGCGGAGCACGCCGATCTGGCGCAGCGCATGGCCAAGGACCTGATCGAGGACAGGCCGCATCCGGACGAGTGGCTGGCGCATCCGGAGAAGGACATGGAGAAGCTGCGCACGCTGCTTTCGGAGGCGAACAGCAAGGGGCAGCTCGCCGAAGAGCGACAGGACGAGGTGGAGGCGCTGCAGTGGAAACTTGCGGGCCTGCTGGGTGAGGCCCGAAAGGAGATGGCGGACACGTCGGGGCTGAATGAGCCGTGAAATTCGGAGTTGGACCCGACGGGTTTTGCCGGTGACGACGTTGGTGGCGTTTCAGTCCGCTGGGGATAGCTGCTGCTGGATCAGGCGTTGCAGACGTTCCAGCCGGGTGTCGTGCGCCAGGCAGGATGCCACGGGCTCGTCACTCTGGTTCACAACGTAACGGTCGTGCTGGGGTCGGCTACGAAGGCAGTTGCGAACGGTACCATCAGCGGTGCCGTCGCGGAGGACGCAGCCGTTCTGTCGTAACGGGTGGTGATGCCTTGGCGGCCTCGGGGCCGAACGCGTTTGCTCACCCATAGTTGATCGCACACTCGCGCGCGACTGTTGTTTGCCGTTAGGCAAGTGCGGCAGAGTGACTTGGCCTATACCAGACCGCTTTGAGGGTGACCCTGGTTCGCCGTTTCCGCGCAGGCGGGAGTCCAGACAAACCCTCGGAATTTCGGGGGCTCTCGCGTGGATGCCCGCTTTCGCGGGCATGACGGGTGCTGGCGGGTTGGTACTAGCGCAGGGTGTTCCACGAGCTGCGACAAATAAGAACAAAGGGGAATCGCGGCGATCTAGGAGCAGAACATGGAAACGACAACCCTCGATACACTGAGAGACAATCTCAAACGTAAGGAAATCGGACCCGGCGTCCCGCAAGTGCGGTTTGCCCCGGCTATTCCAACAGAAGGACTTGGTCTTCTTGCCCATCTTGCTGGAACATGGGAAGGGCGCGGATTCAACCTAATCGCCCGTCCTGCCTTCCACTACAAGACGGACCTCTATCTCCAGCTAAATCACACCCGAGAAACACTCAAATTCGATCCGATTGGATCCCCCATACCGAACCGCGGATTCGGTCAGAAGGATATCGAGCTCCATGGCCTGACCTACTTGCAGAAGATACAGGATGCCGGGCCAGACGGAGCACTTCATATCGAGCCAGGCATATGGATTACGCAACCGCACACCACATTCCCGGCGGAACAACCACCGCCCAAGGGCCAACTGGTTGCGCGGATGGGTTCGATTCCTCATGGCAACGCCATATTGGCGGAGGGTATTGCGGAGCCGTTTTCGGGCACGCCGGTCCTGAAATCGCCGGGCCCGGAGTACAGGTTTTCGCGCTTTCCATCGTTCAACAGCACACCGTTCGGAGTTCCCCCGACTGCACCGGGCATCTTGATCAATGCGGCGGGGTCATCGGAAAAGCTGACGGCGCCGACCGTGCCTGCCACGCCGTTCCCGCAATACGATCTGAGCATACCGCCCGCGCCGACGCCCTTGCCGCCTGCCCTGCAGCAGGTCTTCAATCTCAACACCCGTACGCCGTACGATACGAGCCCGCCGGAGGCGCCCATCGCGAACACGCCGGCGGACCAGGCGCTGATCAATGACCCGATCGTCTTCCTGGAGAACGACATAGAGAAGCTGGTCAAGGAAGGTTACACATTTGAGGGCGTCGCCCTCAATGTTGCCACGCAGACGTCGATCAATTTCTTGACGACGCCGAACAGCGGTGCGGGAGGGCCGGTGACCGCGGTAAACATACCTCAGTTTGGAGGAGGCGTCGAAAATATCCAATTCCTGAACGGCGAGGGCGTTGTCATCTCGGGCAGCACGGACCCGGTAGAGAATGCTCAGACTGCGCTGATATATGCGACGTTCTGGATTGAGCAGGTGACGCACAAGCACCACGGCCACTCGTTCATGCAACTGCAATACGCGCAGATGGTCGTGCTCAACTTCCCCATATTCCACCTGCTTTCCCCACACCATACGAACCCGCCGACCGCACCCACCTACGTCAACCTCGGTTGGCCGCACGTCACCGTCGCCACCTTGCGGAAGAGCTTTGGCTGACAGTCAGTTGAAGGCGCTAGCTGTTTTCGTTCGGGGTCGGGATTGAAGGCACGAGGGAAAGGCGGGGCGGCCCGGGATGGCTTGCACTCGTCGCCGGGATTTCGCGCATGCGGGAACCCGGGCAAACGCTCGGAATTTCGTGGGCTGTCGCTTGGGTGCCCGCTTTCGCGGGCATGACGGATGTCGGCGTTGGCAAGGTGGGGGGTGACCGAGCTGTTCGGCGGCGGCGGCTTCAGGCCGCGTCGGGTGATTGCTGCTCGATCATCCGCTCCAGACGTTCCAGGCGGCTGTCGTGCAGGTGCAGATCATGCAGATGCGCGACGGTCTGCTGCAGGTATTCGCGGCTGGTGCCGAGCGCGCCGGACGCAGTCGCCAGGTAGGATGCCACGGCTTCGTCGCTCAGGTTTGCCACGTAGCCGTCGTGCTTCGGGTCGGCGACGAAGGTGATGGCGCGAACGGAACCGTCCGCGGTGGCCAGGTTTACCCAGCGCGCGAGATAGGCGCTGGCGAACATCTCACGGCGCCAGACCAGCAGCAGTTCATTGCGCGCATCGGCGGCTGCGATCCGCAAGGCGATGCCCTGGCAGGCGCCGCCGCGTACCAGGCCCAGCATCAGGCCGGGCCGCTCCGGCGTGCCGCGGCCCATGCGCACCCAGAAGCAGAAGCGGCGATGCCAGCCGCGCAGCAGGGCGGGGTGCGATCCGACGGTGTGGATCGCCGGATTCCACATGAGGGAGCCATAGGCGAACAGCCAGACGTCTTGCGCCGGATCGCGGGTGGCGAGGGTGGTGTCGAGCGAGGCCTCGATCTCGGCGTCGGTGCGGACGACCATGCCGGGCAGCGGGTTGGCGCGGACGCGCGCCAGCAGGGAGCCGTCGCGCAAAGCGTCACGGGTGATGACGATCGGCTCGCCGGGCAAAGGCGGGTCGGTTGGGCTCACGTTGCGGCGGGCGGGTCAGATGGCGGCGAGGAAGATGTTGATGATGCCGAGGACGAGATTGATCTCGATCAGGCGGCGGATGCGGTCCAGTGCCTCGGCTGCGCGTGCGGAGCTGACGGCGGAACGGAACCGGCGGTATGGGCCGAACACGATGAGCAGGAAGATCACCGCCATGATCACGCCGATTGCCATCATGGTCTGCACGTTCCAGGGCAGGTGGGAGAAGCCGCTGAGGCCCCCGAACAGGCCGAACACCATGGCGAAGCCGCTGATGAGCGCGATCGGCATCGCGTGCCAGATGATCAGGAAGAAGCGGCGGAACACGCGGTTGTGCAGGGCGATGCGCGGTGCCGGCTCCAGCGCGGCGAGGCTCGGGCGCAGCACGGTCAGCGCGAAGAACATGCCGCCGACCCAGATTGTGATGGAGAGGATGTGGATGGCGAGCACCCATCCCCAGGGACTGGTGACGGGCAACAGGTTCATGGAAGCTCCTTGGGAGTTCGGTTCACGCAAGTTCCTCCAGTTCGGCGACGAGCGCCAGCAGTTCGGCCGCCGCCGCGGTGCGCGGCGATGCCTCGGTGACGCCCAGGCCAGATGCGAAGGCCTGAGCGAAGCCGGTGCGGTTGCCGATGCCGGTCCGCAGCAGCGGCAGGCCACGTGCGGCGATATCGGCCCGCACGGTTTCGCGCAAGCGGGAGGCGGTGGGAACACGGTTCAGCACGATGCGCACGGCGCGATGTTCGGCGCCGGCCAGCTTGAGCGTGCCCTCCGCGGCCCAGAGGTCCGGCGGGCTCGGCTGCACCGGGATCAGCACCAGATCGGCGGCACGGATGGCGAGTCGTGCGTCGGTGTCGATCTGTGGCGGGCTGTCGATCAGCACGACGTCGTGGTTGGCGCGGAGCCGGTCGATCTCGGTGCCGACGCGCCAGCCGGCAACCTCGGAGAAGGTGAGGGGGGCGGGGTGGGCGCCGGCGGCGCGCAGGGCGTGCCAGCGGGTGAGGCTGCGCTGCGGGTCGGTGTCCAGCAGGGCGACGCGGTGGGTACCGGCGAGCGCGGCGGCGAGGTTGGCGGCCAGGGTGGTTTTGCCGGTGCCGCCCTTCTGCTGTGCGAGCGTGATGACCCGCGCCATGGCACTCGACTCCGTTGCGTGAGGCGGCAGGGGACCAGAATGGCGGGGAGGACGCCAGCGAAGGCGCGATCCCTTGTTTCCAGTGGGCGGCGTGTCTCGTTCGAGCGCTGCCTGGTGTGGCGAACGTCAGGGGCGCGAGAGTGGTTCCGATGGGGGCTGGTTCGCGTGCGGGGGGTGGGTGGGTTTACGGGGCGATCAAACACCGGGGGGTGGTTTTAGGTGGTAGTATTTTTGGTTGTGTCGCGGCAGCCGGGCGAAAGGCTGACTGTCCCGCGCCATGCCCGCGTGCTGGGGCAGCGGCGCCAAGGTCGCGGTTTGCGTGGGCGGTCGCTGGATTCACGCTTTCGCGGGAATGACGGGGGATGCGGAATGACGGGGATGCGGGGATGGCGGAAGAGCTGCGGGAGACGGTCTTGCTGTAGAGGCGGTGTGGTTCCGTTGCTGTGTCTGGCCGGAATTCAGGCCGCTCGGCGACGCGCCGCGCAGCCCAGCAACGCCGCACCGGTCAGAAAAACCAGGAGAGATGACGGCTCGGGAGCCGGGAATGCCGGTGTATAGATAAACGTCGTCCGCAGCGTCCCGGCGAAAAAACCGCCTGAATCATCGGAGAAATCCTCGATGCAGTTGCCCGCGCAAAATGCCGCCGCGAAAGGGTTTACCACCAAATCTTCCGGGTTGGACGCGTCCAGAAACAGGCTGGGATCATCTGAAAACGACCCCTGAATCGCCACCTGTTGTGAGACACCTTCTAGCAGGTAAGTGAAATTGTGGAACTCAGTTGGTCCATCAATCTC
>DATDIC010000637.1:0-4851 GCA_036521275.1 Acetobacteraceae bacterium | reverse complement strand
GTTCCTACCCCACGATCATCTGCAGCTTCCGCCTAGTCCTGTCACGCTGCCCGGCTTTGATAATCCGAGAATCGAGCCGGAACGCTCAGGCTGGCTGCTCTTGTGTGCTGCTGGGTGCGGCGCTTCCGGGAGCGACGAGCTTGGTGGACTGACCCCCAGAGATCTGCGCGATATTGGCGTGTCTGCCTCGGATGCGCGCGCCGAGATAGCCAAGCCGTTCTGGCGGGCGTGAGGAGGGAGGGCGTCGGTTTGTCCCACGCGCGGCGCCACGACCTTCGCCCGCTCCGTGATAACGGTCTGGAAATCGGCGGGGCGCAACAATACCATTCTCCTCGATGAAAATTAGCTTGCCAGGCAGGCCCCAGCGCCACAATCAGGGCAGGCTTGAGGCGGGAATCGATGCCGGGCCACAGACTGATCGTGTTCGTCGGAAACTGCCAGCTCGATGGGCTGGCGCGGCTATACCGACGGGTTGCGGCGGGTCCGGAGGAGGACGTCGTCTATCTGGCATCCTACCAGGAGGCTGATGCCGACCAGCGCGCGCTGGTCGCGCGGGCGGACGTGTTGCTGCGCCAGGTGCTGGAGTTCGCGCCAGTGGTCGGCGAGTTGGAGACCTCCGCCGAAGTGCATCTGGTGCCGCATATCGGCGCCGCCTTCCTGTGGCCCTGCACTGGCCGCGCGCATCCGCGGAACGCGCCGGCGCCTTTCCTGGACGAGAGCGGGCCCTATCCGGCGGAGCTTGGCGATTCGTTTCTCGATCGGCTGATCGCCACCGGCGTCCCCGCTGAGCAGGCCGCGCAAACCTGCCTCGCCACCGACATCGCTAGCGTGCGAAGCGCTGCTCGCATGGCGGAAATCATGCTGGAACGCCAACGCGCGCGTGACCGGCTCTGCGGCACTGGTTTCGCCGATCTGATTTCGGAGCGATTCAGAGACGAACAGCTATTCCTCAGCCCCAACCATCCGGCACCCCCGCTCGCTGCGATCCTGGCCAACGAGGTATTCCGTCGAATCGGCGTCACCGCCGAGGTCCTGGCGGGGCTGGCCGCGGCGCCCCCCGACGGGCTGTTCCCGCCGACCGAGACGCCAATCCATCCCAGCATCATCGCGCAGTTTGGGCTGACCTTCGTTACCCGAGACTCACGCTACCGGTATTTTAATGAAGGGCGGTTCTCATGCGCGGAATTTGCGGCGCGTTACATGCGTTATGAATGGAATCCGCTTCTGGCAGAGGCATTTCACATCTACTGGTCCGGCGACGAAGACGCGGCGCTGACCGCGTTCATCCGCGCGGTGCCCACCGCACCGCGCTCAGCGATCGCGCGGCTGGTCCTGAGCGAATTGCTGGGCCCACGTGGACGCATGGACGAGGCGCTGGAGATGGCGCGCCAAGCCGTCGAACTCGAACCAGACAATCTTGAGTGCCGGCGCCGGTTTGAATGGGTCTCTGCCAAAGTGCACGAGGCTCCAGCAGAATGAGTGCGGACGACCGGTTCATCGTCTTCCGCTGCCGGCCGATCGGACTTGGGCATATCATCATTACGTTGGTGCAGATCCTTTATCTGTCGGACGAGCTGGGCCGGGTGCCGGCGTTCGATCTGCGCGAATCGCACTATTTCCCCGAGGATGCGCATCGTGCGTTCTTCGATTGCTTCGCGATCCGCGCACCTGATGGCAAGCAAGTGATCACCGACCTGCAGACGATCGATTCTCTCTATGCCGATCCGGAGGTTGAGGATCGTGGCAGTTTCACCCCCTGGGGCTTCGTGCGCGACAGTCCAGCTCGGGTGGTGGTGATCGATGGCACGCACGTGTCGAGCTTTCTGCCCGTCGAGGCAAAGCCGGTTCCACCGCGTTTCCGACTTGACCTGACCGCCGGTTTCGCTGCACGCGTTCGCGAAGCACTGCCGCCCAAACCGGACGACGAGCGGTGGATCGGCTTGCATTTCCGCCATGGCAACGGTGAATTCCTGGCCTGGCGTTTCGACCCGTTCGTCACGCCCGACTACGCGGTGCGTTACGAAGAGATCAAACGCAAATACGTGGACCTCGCGCTATTGGCCGCCAAAGCACGGTTCAGTGGGCGGGCGCGGTTCTATATTGCCAGCGACTCGAGCGAGTTCATCGCCTGGTGCCGGGCTCACTTGCCGGACACCATCGTGCGCAGCGACCGGTCGGTGGACGGACACTGGGAGGTGCTGGCCCGCACTGGCGATGGACGGCAAGCACTGCTGGAAGCCACGCAGGATTTGTGGAACCTGAGCCGCTGCGATTTCCTGATCCATGGCGACAGCCTGCTGCCGCAGGCAGCGTTCTACAACAGCGAGACGCTGGGCAGTAACGACGCGTTCCAGGTCACGCTGCCCGATCTGCGCACGTTGGTGCTGGAATCGCCCCCCGAGCAGGCCGTGGCGATAGCGCGGTCCGTGTTCAGGCGGTTTATCGAGCGGGCGGGACACATCGCGCCCGCCACCGGAGAAAAGCTTGCCGGCTGGCTGAGCGAGCGTCACCTCGACCACGAGGCAGCCTGGCTTGCGCGGCATGTCGCATGGTTCGGGGCATTCGATGCCGATCGCACCGTAGCCGATGCGCGGGCCTGCCTGTCCAATGGACTGCCTGCCGCAGCCCTGTGCACGGGGGAGGGTGTGGATCCGGCGCTGGGCGACAATCCGCACTACCTCGTGTTCCGCGCGGCCGTTCTGGAAGCGGCCGGCGACGCCCGGAACGCGGTCGTTGCGCTTGAAGCAGCAGAGCGGGTCGATCCGGCCACGCCCGGCTTGCAGGAGGCGCGGCGTCGTTTGCTGCTGGCAATGGGACGCGGCCGGTCAGCGGTCGCGACCGGCGTGAACGCAATCCAGGCCTATGGCTGGGACGAGGAAAACAAAGCCCAGATCATGGTGCTGCTTCGGCATTTGTCGGGCAGTGGACAGCGCGGTTGACTGCGTTCAGGCGCTTCGTCGTACATTCCAGAACACCGGGACGCCCTGCACGAAGCCGGTCAGGTCAGAGCGGTACGCGGTGGGAGTCAGATAGAAGCCAAGCGGGATGTAGGGCACGTCGATAAAGGCCTGGCGCTGCATCTCCTGGCCGATCTTCTGCTGGGCGGCGAGGTCCGTGGCATCGAACCAGGCTTGGCGCAACTCCTCCAGCTTTGGCGAGTTCGGCCATCCCGGCCACGCATCGGCGCCATTGCCACGTAGCGCGATATGCGTCGCCGGTGTCATCTGGTCCAGTCCCCGCGTGCCAGTGAAGAACACGTTCCAGCCGCCCTTTTCCGGCGAGTCCTTGATCGCGCGGCGCTGCACGACGGTGCCCCAGTCGCGCACCTGGTAATCGACGTTCATGCCGATCCGCTTCATCATGTCGGCGCCGACGTCGCATTCGGCCTTCACCACCGCAAGGTCGTTGGCGCCGAGCAGCACCACGCGCTCATGCTTGTAGCCGGCGTCGGCGAGCGCGTGCTTGACGGCGGCCGGGTCGCGCGGGCTGGTCAGTGCGTCCATTCCGACTTTGCTGGCGAGCGGCGAATTGGGGCAGAAGAACCCGACGCCGGTTTGCCAAATCGAATGGTCAGTCCCGGCGACGGCAGTCATGAAATCCTCCTGGTTCACCGCGCCGAGCATGGCGCGGCGGATCGCCGCATTGTCGAATGGCGGCCAGAGCTGGTTCATGCGCATGATGGCGATGTTGCCGGTCGGATCATTGACGGCGACGCGCACGCCGTTGGCGGCACGCAGCATCGGCAGCAAGTCCGCGCTGGGCCATTCCCACCAATCGATCTCGCCGGCTGTCAGCGCGGCGGCGGCGGTGGCTGGGTCCGGCAGCGTGTGCCATTCGACGCGATCGAAGTGCGCGATCTTCGGCCCGGCGGTCCAGGCCGGCTGCGAGCCATCGCGCGGCAGGTATTTGTCAAATCGCTCATAGACAGCGAGCGATCCGGGCACGCGCTCATCTGCCTTGAAGCGATACGGGCCGCTGCCGATGACTTCCTTCACCTGGACCGACGGGTCGGTCCGCGCCAGTCGCTCCGGCATGATTGCGGCGATGCTGGAGTTGGGTTTGCCCAGCGCCGTCGTCAGCAGCGGGAACGGCCGTTTCAGGCGGAACTGAATGGTATGGTCGTCGGGCGCGGAGATTTGGTCGGTGGAGGCCATCAACACCTGGCCGAAACTGTCCTTCTTACCCCACCGCTGCAGGCTGGCGACCACGTCGCGCGCCAGCACGGGCGATCCGTCGTGAAACATCAGGCCGGATCGGAGGGAGATTTTCCAGGTCTTGTCGCCGTCTTCTGTCGTCGCAGCTTCGGCCATCTGCGGGACCGGCCGGAATGCGGCGTCGAGGCCGAACAGCGTGTCGTACACCAGCAGACCGTGATTGCGGGTGACCTCCGCCGTGGTCCAAATCGGATCGACCACCGCGAGGTCCGCCTGCGGCACGAATTTCAGCACGCGCGTGGGTTGCGCGGCGGCAATGCGAGGGGTGCCAAGCGGTGCGAGAGCCGCCGCCTGCAGCAAGGTGCGTCGGCTCAGCATTTCGGGTTCCTCCGGTTGCCTGGAGCGACAACCATAACTTGGTTGAAGGTGGTGCAACAGCAGCGGCACGACTTGGCTATTTGGCCTCGGGATAGGAATGCACGGCCAGCCAGATGGTTGGTTGATCGGGGGCGGTCCATTCAACGCGATGGCGGATATGCGCCGGGATCGCGACGTAATCGCCTTGGTGCAACGCGCGGACCGCGGGTTCGTGTTCAATCTGCAGCCCGGCCGACCCGGCCAACAGCACCACCCATTCGTCCCAGTCCTGGTCGTACCAGAAGCCGGGTGGGCTTGCCTGCCCTGTCGAGACGATGCG
>DATDIC010000636.1:0-7135 GCA_036521275.1 Acetobacteraceae bacterium | reverse complement strand
GCCTGATCCCCCGCCAGCACGGCGGCCATCTGCTGGCCCATATGCACGGACATCTGCGCTCCGTGCCCGCTGAAGCCCATCGCGTAAAACAAACCGTCATGCTCGCCCGCGCGCGGCAGCCGGTCCGCCGTCAGATCGATGATGCCGCCCCAGCAATAGTCGATGCGGACATTGCCGAGCTGCGGGAAGGTTTGGTGCAGCGTGGCTTCAAGCACCTGGCCCGATTTCACGTCTGACGTCGGGCTCGACAGGGCAAAGCGGGCGCGGCCGCCAAAGATCAGCCGATCGTCCGGCGAAATGCGGAAATAGTTGCCGACGTTCAGCGTCGTCGTGGCGGTGCGCCGGGTCGGCATGATGGAGTCGAGCTGAGCGGCGCCAAGCGGCTCGGTGGCGATGATGAAGCTGCCGATCGGGATGACGCGGCGGCGGAAATAGAAGAACGGGCCGCGCATGCTGGGGCCGGTCGCGATCAGCACCTGGCCGGCGGTCACCGCCCCGCGGCCGGTGGTAACCAGGTGGCGTGCGCCGGACAGGCGCTTGAGGCCGGTGACGGCGGCGTCTTCATAGATACGGGCGCCGTTGCGTTTGGCGGCCGCAGCAAGCCCCGCGCCGAACTGCCCCATGTGCATCTGCGCGCTTTTCTTGTACAGCAGGCCGCCGTGGAAGCGATCGGACCCGACCTCGTGGCGGGTGTTTTCGGGCGGAACCAGGTCGGTATCCGGATCGGCCTCCCGGTGCAGGATCTCGAAGCCGCGCGCGATCTTCTCGTAATGCTGCGGTTTGGCAGCGAGCTTGATCTTGCCGCCGCGGCGGAATGCGCAGGTGATCTGCTCCTCCCGCACGATGCGCTCCACCGTATCCACGGCCGCATCATAGGCGCGGTAGATGGAGCGGGCCTGGTCGAGGCCGAGCCGCTCAACAAGGCTGCCGAAATCGATCGAGGTGCCGTTGTTGACGTGGCCGCCGTTGCGTCCGGATGCGCCGCTGATGACGCGCTGCGCCTCCAGCACAACCACGTTGGCGCCACGCCGGGACAGCGCCAGCGCCGCCGAAAGTCCGGTGAACCCGCCGCCGATCACGACCACGTCGGCCTGTGCCGGCAGGGATCCCGGCTCGGCGCCGGTGAAGGCGGGTGCGGTGTCGTGCCAGTAGGAAACCTGTTTCATCCGTTCCGAGCCGGTGTCAGAGGCCGACCAGCGCGGGCAGCCCGCTCAAGTCGTGCATCTCGTGATAATCGTAGTAGGGGACCGAGGGTTCGTAGCTGCGGTTGATGTACGCCTTGTCACGGATGCCGAGGGCGCGGGCGGTCATCAGGTCGTAGCGCAGGCTGGCGGAGACGTGCAGCACATCCTCCGGCCGCGCGCCGAGCGAATCGAGCATGTATTCGAAGCCGCGCATGCGGGGCTTGTAGGACTGCGCCTGCTCGGCGGTGAACACGGCGTGGAACGGCGCGCCGAGCTTGTCCACATTGTGCTGGATCTGGTCGTTGGACGCGTTCGACAGGATGACCAGCGGAATATGCTCCGCGATGCGACGGAGCGGCGCCGGCACGTCGGGGTGCGGGCCCCAGGTGGGGATGGCGTCGTAGATGCGCTGCCCGTCCGCTTCGACGAACGCGATGCGGTGGCGGCGGCAGGTACGCTCGAGCGCGGTCTTGATGACGTCCACATAGGGTTTCCAGGCGCCGAGCACTTCATCGAAACGGTAGGCGGTGAAATCGGTAACGAACTGGTCGATGCGGTCGCCCGGCAGGCGGGCAGCGAACATCTCCCGCGCCACGTCGCTGATGCGGAACCAGGTCAGGGTTCCGTAGCAGTCGAAGGTGATGAACCGGGGGCGAAGTGCGGGCATGGAGAGTTCCCCTTGAGCGGCTTCCGACGGTTGCATGATAGGCCGAGGCCACAGCATGATATGCTGCAACGGGAAGGGAAACGGCACAGGGTTCGCTTGAATTGCACCGATTCAATCATCGTACGCCGGGGGCGGCATTAGGATCGGGCAAGACCTGCAGAGGGATGTCGGATGGGAACGAAGGAGCCGAAGGTCCTGACCTTCGATATGGTTGGCACCCTGATCGATTTCGAGGGCGGGATGCTGGGCTATCTGCGGGAGAATGTTCCCGCCACCCGGTCGCTCGACGACGATACGATCCTGAAAGCGTACACCGAGACGCGGGCGAAGGATCCGAAGGTGCGTTATCCGGACAATCTGGTCGCCGCCTATGCACAACTCGCCGGCCGGTTCGGGTGGCCGCAGACGAAGGGCCTGGGCGAGGGGTTCCGGGATTCGATCAAGACCTGGTCTGGCTTTCCTGATTCCGCGGCGGCACTGGCGCGGCTGAAGCGGCGCTACAAGCTGGTGCCGATGACCAACGCGCAGCGCTGGGCGTACGAGTACATGGCGGCGGCGCTTGGCAATCCGTTCGATGACAGCGTCACGTCCGACGATGCGCTGTGCGAGAAGCCGAACCCGTGTTTCTTCGCGTTCGCGCGCGGGCGACTGAGCCGGGATGGGCACGGGCTGCACGACATACTGCACGTGGCGCAGAGCCAGTATCACGATATCGGAGTGGCCCGCAGCCTGGGCTATACGGTGTGCTGGATCGAGCGGCGGCAAGGCCTGAAAGGCTCCGGCGGGACGCCGGAAGTGCCGCAGAAGACAACACCGGACTACCATTTCGCAACGCTGGCGCAACTGGCGGATTTCGCCGAAACGGGCAGCTTGGTGATGAAGGGTGACTGACCACGCTCGCGCATCATGGCGTCGAGACTGCGTACGTAACTAGTCAATAAAAGATCCGGCTGACGGGTCGCGGGAAGGCTTCAGGCAACAGGAGAGCGATAAAACATGCGGAACCATCTATCTCGTCGGGACGCGCTGCTGCTGGGCGGCGCGGCGGGGTTCGGGCTGACTGCCGGCGGTCTGCTGGTGCCGCGGGCCCATGCCCAGGAGGCACAGCCGAAGCGCGGCGGGACGATGCGGGTGGCAGGGGCGGATTCCTCGACCGCCGATACGCTCGATCCGGCGCGGGCCAACAACGATACCGACTATGGCCGGCTGTTCATGTTCTACAACGGGCTGACGGTGTTCGATGAACACCTGGACGCGCAGCCCGACCTTGCGGCGTCGCTGGAAACCAAGGACGCCAAGGTCTGGACGATCAAGCTGCGCAAGGGCGTGACATTCCACGACGGATCGCCGTTCACCGCAGACGACGTGGTGTACACGATGAACCGGCACAAGGACCCGAAGACCGGGTCGGTCGTCCGCCCGCTCGCCTCTCAGATGGACGAGATCAAGGCGACCGCGCCGGACGAGGTGCAGATCACCCTCAGCTCCCCGAATTCCGAGCTGCCATCGATCTTCGCGGTCTATCAGTTCGTGATCGTGAAGGAGGGCACGACCGATTTCAGCAAGGGCAACGGCACCGGTCCGTTCATCTGCAAGGAATTCTCGCCCGGCGTTCGTTCGGTGGGCGTGCGCAACCCGCACTATTTCCGTGAAGGGCGTCCCTATATCGACCAGATCGTGTTTACCGGCATCACCGACAATGCGGCGCGCGTGAATGCGCTGCTCTCGGGCGACCTGGACGTGGCGGCAGGCATCGACGCGCGGTCAACCGCGCAGGTGAAGGCGGCCAGCGGCTTCGAAATCTTCGAAACCAAGAGCGGCGACTACACCGACATGATCATGCATCTGGACGCGCCGCAGATCGGCAATCCGGATTTCGTGATGGCGATGAAATACCTGCAGAACCGCCAGCAGATCCTGAACAGCGTGCTGCTGGGCTATGGTTCGATCGGCAACGATCATCCCATCGCGCCCAGCAGCCCGTACTACGACAGCTCCCTCCCGGTGCGGGAGTTCGATCCGGACAAGGCGAAGTCGTTGCTGCAGAAGGCCGGGATGCTGGACAAAAGCGTAGAGCTGGTAAGCTCTCCCGCCGCGACGGGATCGCCGGACATGGCGGTGATCATGCAGAATGCGGCGCGCGGGATCGGCTTCAACCTGCAGGTGCGGCGCGTGCCGGCGGACGGCTTCTGGTCCAATTTCTGGCTGAAGGCGCCGTTCACCTACGGCAATATCAATCCGCGTCCGAATCCGGACATCCTGTTCTCATTGTTCTTTCAGTCCGCAGCGCCATGGAACGAAAGCCACTGGAAGAACGAGAAATTCGACCAGTTGCTGCTGGACGCCCGGGCAGAGACGGATTTCGCCAAGCGGAAGGCGATCTACAGCCAGATGCAGCAACTGGTGCGCGATCAGGCGGGTATCGGCATTCCGGTGTTCATCAGCAGCATCGACGCACATACCTCCAAGGTGAAGGGACTGCGGCCGGTTCCGACCGCCGGCATGATGGGTTACAACTTCGCCCAGTATGTCTGGTTCGATAGCTGACAAAGGCACGGGCGACGCAAAAGGCGGTCGCCGGCGAAAGGCCGGCGATCTGTTTCTGCTGCGCCTGGTGCTTCGCCGGATCGGCGTCAGCCTGCTGCTGCTGCTGGCGGTTTCGATCATCGTTTTCCTCGGCACGGAGCTGCTGCCCGGCGACGTGGCACAAATGATCCTCGGCCAGTCAGCCACCCCCGCAACGGTGGCGGCGCTGCGCGAAACCATGCAACTGAACGACCCGGGCTGGCTGCGTTACCTGCACTGGCTGTTCGGGCTGCTCAGCGGCAATCCCGGCACGTCGCTGGTCAACGGCATGTCGATCGCCGAGCTGATCAGCGGGCGGCTGGCAAATTCGCTGCTGCTGGCGCTGCTGACGACGATCGTCGTGGTGCCGCTGGCGCTGACCGTGGGAATCACCGCCGCAGTGTGGCGCGGCAGTGCGTACGACCGGGTGGTCAACGTGCTGACGGTGGCGGCGGTATCGGTGCCGGAGTTCCTGTTCGCCACTGCGGCGGTGTTGATCTTCGCGGTGCGGCTGCACTGGCTGCCGGCGCTGTCCTATGCGGCGGAAACGGACTCGCTGCGGGCCCTGTTCCGCTCTTTCGCGCTGCCGGTGGGCACGCTGTCGATCGCGATCTTTCCGCAAATGGCACGCATGACGCGCGCCGCGCTGATCAACACGCTGGGCTCCTCGTATGTGGAGATGGCGCTGCTCAAAGGCGTGCGGCCAGTGCGGCTGGTGCTGCGGCACGCGCTGCCGAACGCGATCGGGCCGATCGCCAACGCGATCGCACTGAGCCTGTCGTTCCTGCTGGGCGGCATCGTCATCGTGGAAACGGTGTTCAACTATCCGGGACTGGCAAAGCTGATGGTGGACGCAGTCAGCACGCGCGATGTGCCGCTGGTGCAGGCCTGCGCGATGATCTTCTGCGCCGGCTATCTGCTGCTGGTGCTGATTGCCGACATTGCCTCCATCCTGTCCAACCCGCGACTGAGGTACCGATGAGCGGCGTAGCCGAGACGGCCATCGAAATCCTGCCGCGGCGGCGGGCGCGGATGTCGCTGCTGGGGTGGATCGCGGCGACGGTGGTGGTGCTGTGCCTGGCGCTGGCGGTGTGCGGTCCGTGGATCGCGCCCTATCCGGCGGGAACCATCGTCAGCCAGACGGTGTTCGGACCGATGACATGGGCGCATCCGCTGGGCATCGACTATCTGGGGCGCGACATGCTGAGCCGCGTGCTGTCGGGTGCGCGCTACACGATCGGCGTGGCGCTGCCGGCGACGCTGATCGCGTCGGGCTCGGGCACGCTGCTGGGCATGTTGGCGGCGTCCTGGGGTGGCGCCGCGGACCAGGTAATCAGCCGGGCGATGGACACGCTGATTTCTTTCCCCAGCCTGATCTTCAGCCTGGTCGTCGTCGCGGCGCTGGGCTCCCCCGCCATCGTGCTTATCCTCACGGCCGCCGTCATCTACACCCCGGGCTGCTTCCGCATCGTCCGTTCGGTCGCCGTGGGCATCAACGAAACCGATTTCGTCGCTGCTGCACGCGCGCGGGGTGAGCGCAACCTGGTCGTCGTGCTGGAGGAAATCCTGCCGAACATGGTCGCGCCCATCCTGACGGATTTCGGTCTGCGCTTCGTGTTCATCGTGCTGCTGCTCAGCAGCCTGAGCTTCCTGGGGCTGGGCATCCAGCCGCCCTATTCGGACTGGGGCGGTCTCGTGCGCGAGAACATTGATGGCTTGAGCCAGGGCGCGCCCGCCGTGATCGTTCCTGCCATCGCCATCGCCATCCTGACGGTTTCCACCAACCTGCTGATCGACAGCCTGCCCGGCCGCAAGGTCGCCAACTATGGCGGATAGCGTCGCGCCGCATGTTGAAGTGCAAGGCCTGTCGGTGGTCGGCCGCCAGGAAACCACGGGCACGGTTCCGATCCTTGCCAATGTCAGCTTTCAGATCGCCCGCGGCGAGGTATTGGCGCTGATCGGCGAATCGGGCTCCGGCAAGACCACCGCCGCACTCGCCCTGCTCGGTTATGCGCGTCCCGGATGCAGCATTACCGGCGGGCGGATCAGGGTCGGGGATACCGATGTCTTGTCGCTGACCGCGAGCGGCCGAGCCGATCTGCGCGGCCGCACGGTGAGCTATGTCGCCCAAAGCGCCGCGGCCGCATTCAACCCCGCCCAGCGGATCATGGCGCAGGTCATCGAGCCGGCGCTGATCCATAAGATGTTGTCGCGCGCCCAGGCCGAGGAAAAGGCGCGCACGTTGTTTCAGGCGCTCGCGTTGCCTGACCCGGCGAATGTCGGCGATCGCTATCCGCACCAGGTCTCCGGCGGCCAGCTTCAGCGCCTGATGGCCGCGATGGCGCTGATAACCGGCCCCGAGCTGGTCATTCTCGACGAGCCGACCACCGCGCTCGACGTGACCACGCAGATCGAGGTGCTGCGTGCCTTCCGCAATGCCGTGCGCGTGCTGCACACCACCGCCGTGTACGTCTCCCACGATCTCGCCGTCGTTGCCCAGCTCGCCGACCGCGTCGTCGTCTTGCAAGGCGGCCAGGTGCGCGAAACCGCACCCATCCAGACCATACTGACCGAAGCCGAGCACCCGTACACGCTGAGCCTTCTCGCCGCGGCCGCACCCTCCGCCCGGGCCGCGTCCCAGCCGACCGTCAGCCTTTCCACGCCGGCGCCCCTGCTGGAAGTCTCCAATCTGCTGGCCGGTTATGGCGGGATCAACCAC
>DATDIC010000635.1:0-9672 GCA_036521275.1 Acetobacteraceae bacterium | reverse complement strand
TGGTCGTGATCAGCACGTCGCCGCTCGGTTGCGATAGCACGTTGATGTTCACAAGCTGCGACAGTGAGCTGATCTGTGCGTCGCGCTGGTTTTGCAGATCGGCCGTGCTCTGCCCCGCCGCCTGCGCCGCCATGATCTGGTTGGATAGCGAACCGATGTTGCCGAGCGTGGTGTTGACCTGCCCCACCTCGCTCACGATCGAGTCCTGCGCCTGTTGGCGCTGCGCCGTGTAGGTGCCGCTCAGCGTGTTGATGCCCTGCGCCAGGGTTGCCGCGGTGGCAACCACCTGTGCCTGCTGGCTGGCGCTGCCCGGGTTGTTCAACAGGGTCGAGAACTGGTTCTGCAGATTGTTCAGAAGACTGCCGATATCGTTGCCCTGTCCCGGCGTGCCGTTCACCGCATCGATCGCCGTCAGCGCCGTTTGCGTCGTCTGCAGTCCGGCGACGGTCGCGTTCTGCTGCAGCAGGTCGGCCTGCAGCGCCGCGTCCGTGACGCGAGTGGCCGGCCCGGTGACCACACCCATGCCGCTGCCATCGACCGTCAGTTCCTGCTGGCTTGCGGTTTCCGCCGCGTAACTGGCGGTTCCGGCATTGGCGACATTGTGCGACACAAGGGCAAGCTGGGTGTTGATATTGCTCACCCCGCTGCCGGCAATCCACAGCGCCGCGTCCAGGTTCAACATGATGGCACCTGGGCCGCGCCCTCTAGGTCTTCATGTTGATGGTGGATTGCAGCATTTCGTCGGCCGTCGTCACCATCTTGGCGTTCGCGCTATAGGCCTGCTGCGCCACGATCAGCTTGCTGAATTCGGTCGCGATATCGACGTTGGAGCTCTCCACCGATCCGGTCACCAGATTCCCCGCTCCGTTGGTGTCGGCGGCCTGCGCGATCGGATCACCCGACGCCGCGGTGGCGGTGAAGGCCTGGCCATTCTGCCGTTGCAGCGCGTCCGAATCGGCAAAGGTGACCACCGGCACCTGCGCGATCGTTTGCGACTGGCCATTGTTGTAATTGGCGACGATATCGCCGCTATCCGTCATGGTGATGCCAGTGAACGACCCAGGGGCAACCCCGTTCTGGCTCAGGTTGCGCAGGCTATACTCGCTGGCGGCGAACTGCGTCACGCCGTTGGCCTGGCCGAAATTGCCGAGGCTCAGCGAAATAGGTTGCGTGCCGCTGCCGAAGTTAGTGGTCAACGACAGGGTGGCCGGCGCGCCGGCCGTGGCTGCCGATGCAGTGACGTCCCCGGTGACCGTGCCGAAACTGCCGATCGTGCCGGCGGAGGCACCGTTGGTACCAAACTGAACTTCGGCGCTGCCGATGGTGGTATTCGGCGCATTGTCGGGGGAGCTGATCGTCACTGTCCAGTCATTGGCCCCATTCTGCGTCCAGTTCAGCGTGACCGCGTGCTGATTGCCGAGCGAATCGTACACATCCACCTGCGACGAGTTGCTGGCGGCGGGATCCGTGGTGGTGGGCAGGTTGGCGGAAAAATCGACCGTGGAGGTCGGCACCGGATTGAACTGGCTCTGTGTGATCTGGATGGTGGAAAGCTGCGACTGGTTGGCAACACCGGTGGTGGGATTGACCTGCCAACCTTGCAGATACTCGCCGGCGCTGTTCACCAGGTAGCCATTCTGGTCCATGCTGAAATCACCGGCGCGGGTGTAATAGGTCTGATTGCTGAAGGTCGGATCAGTGCTGCCGGAAACCACCCCGTTCGGCTCCGACACTGCAAAGAATCCCTGGCCGGCGATGGCCAGGGCAAGCGGGTCGGTGCTGGATGTGATCGTGCCCTGCGTGTCGTTCGTGTAGTCAGGCCGGGTCGCGACGGCACCGGGCTCGTTCTGCGCGCTGGTGCTGGTTGTCAGGTAGTCGATGAAGTCGGTGTCCACCGCCTTGAAGCCGACCGTCTGGCTGTTGGCCACATTGTCGCTGATGTTGCCGAACGCGGTGGACTGGGCCGACAGCCCGCTTACCGCGGTCGTAAGGGCGCCGAACAGTGACATGCCGCTCTCCGAAGTCGATGCGCCCGGGTGCTCAGCATGAAGCGTGCCAGCCGCGGCGGCACCGTTTTCACGGATCGGATGCCGGCGCTGCGCGGCAAGACTGGTGTCCTGCAACCGGCCGGCAGAAGCGGCCCGGCACAACCTGCCGGGTCAGCCCGCGCGCGCATCGACAGCGTATCGGCGCAAGGCGGCTCTCCGGCTGGCAAGGCTCTTGCTCTTATACCCAGGCGCCCAGGAGACCGATCGACCCACCGTCATTCCCGCGCAAGCGAGAATCCAGAAACCGCCCGCGCAACCTGCGACCTCGGGCATGGATGCCCGGTTGCGCGGGCATGACAAGGGAAGACCCAGCCTCTCAGGCCGCTGCTATTGCTTCGACGCCAAGGAGAACGTGTGCATGCCTGGCCAGATCGCCGCCGCCGTGTCGCTGCCCGGACAGGCCGCCGTGGTGCCGGCCGGCAGTGACACCGTACCGCCGGGGGCGGTTAGTACGCCGACGCCGATGCCCTTTGGCCAGTTGATCGCCACGCTCGCCGCCAGCGGAACGACCGCGGGAAGCGCGTTGGCACCGTTGCAAGCTGCGCCCGCTGCCACGGCTGCGCCAGCAGCATCGCTTGGCGCGAAGGCGACTTTGGCCCCGGTGGCGGCGCGCCAGGGGAAATCATCCCCGACCAACCCGTCGCGCAAGGCAGAGAAACCAACAAGTGTCGGCCGACCCGCGGATACCGCGTCCGCCACACCAACCGTCCAGGCACCGACAGCCGATCCGCCGCCGATCCCCCCGTTGGCAGGCGCGCCGGCCATTCCCGACCATCAGTCGCAAGCCCGGACCACGGACGCGCCAGCGACCACGGGCCAGGTCGTCAAGTTGGAACCGACCTCGTCCGGCCCGGCGCATCCGACATTGCCCGACCCCACCTCGGCCGCCGCCACGGATCCGTCTCCGCCGCCGGCAGCCACCCCGGCCACGCCGCCCGTCCCCATCCCGCCGACATCGGTGCCATCCGCGCTTCCCGCCGCACCGCAACCGATCCATCCGACGCCAACTCAGGACAGCACAGCGAAGCCCGGCGCACCCGCCGCCCAGGTTGCTCCCGTACTCCTGTCGCTCGCCCGTTCGTCAGGGGGCACGCAGCATCTGACAATCCGGCTCGATCCACCGGAGCTCGGCGCCGTGCAGATCCGCGTCCAGCAATCCGGCGACGCACCGGCGCGGATTGAAATCAGCGTACAGCGGCCGGAAACCCTCGACCTCATGCTGCGCGACCAGCCGAGTTTGCAGCACACGCTCGACCAGGCAGGCGTGCCTGTGGAGGGACGGCACCTGGTATTTCAGCTCGACCCGCAGACCCAGCCTGGTGCGGGCGACAACACCGGCGGCCACGACCGTGGCACGCCGAATGCTTCCACCACGGCCGAACCGGAAGACGACCAAGACGATCCGGTACCCGCCGCTCAGGTCCCGCCGCGCTGGACGCGCGCCGGCCTCGATATCACTGCCTGACCCCGAACTGGAGCAGCCCCCGTCATGAGCATGGCATCCGTCACCGCCCAGCAGAACAGTTCGCAGGCCGCCGCCGGCTCCGCCAGTTCGGGGAGCAGCAGCGCGACCACGGGACAGAACGCCCTGAATGCGCTGTCGGGGAACTTCTCCGACTTCCTGAACATGCTGATGACGCAGTTGCAGAACCAGGACCCGACCAGTCCGATGGACACCAACGAATTCACCAGTGAGCTGGTGGAGTTTTCCGGTGTCGAACAGCAGATCAACACCAACAATTCTCTCTCCCAGCTTATCCAGCTCACCCAGTCCGGCGAGGTCATGCAGGGCTCGTCGATGACCGGCAAGCAGGTTACGGTAAATTCCAGCCAGATCCCGCTGCAGAACGGCTCCGGCCAGGTGGAATTCACGACCACGGCCGCCGAGCCCGTCGGCATCTCCATCACCAACGGCAGCGGCCAGCTTGTGCGCACCGCCACAATGAATGCCACCGCCGGGCAGAATAGCTGGACCTGGAACGGCACCAACAACGCCGGCAATTCTGTTGCTGACGGCGCCTACAACATCGCGGTAGTAACGGCGAACGGCAGCGGTGGAACCACCGCAGTGCCATTCACCGTGACCGGCACGGCAACCGGGATCGAGAACACGGGAACCACCGGCGTTCAGCTCGAGCTAGGTGCGATGTCGGTCAATTTCGGCTCGATCGTGGCGCTGGGTAATTAGAGCGGCTGCGCGGCAACGCTATTGCTTGATCTTCCATTCGCCATCAGGCGTCAGGCACCAGGTCAGGTTATACACCCGCGGTGCCGCGCGCCCTTTCATGCTGATCTCGTGATGCAAAAGATGGCACTGCAACCCGCCGCTCTGAAAAATCCGAGCGACCGAATTCGTGCCGTGATTGCCGCTGGTCGGATCGCTCCAGCTCTGCTTCGACCCGACGTGCAGGTCCGTCGCGTGATTGAGTTGGTCGATGCTCGACAACAGCTTGTCCTGATCGCTCTGGGACAGTCTGGGTCCAGTTCTGTTGCTCCAGAACGGATTGACCTGCGCCGCCGCCGGAACCGCCGCGAGCAACAGCGGTAGCACGAGTAGCTGGGTTTTCATCGACGATCGTCCCCGGACTGATGACCCGAGTATGGCGGGCGCGGGCATCCTCTTTCAATCCCCGGTTACCGCCGCGGCATCAAGGCGTCGTCGATCTCCTTCGCCCGCCGCGCCGCCGGACGGGCGCTCAGCCGTTCCCAATATTGCACGAAAGCCGGCCGCTTCTCGATCGTGCCGAACATCAATCCGAACCCGATCTGCGAGCCGACATAGACGTCGGCGGCGGTGAACCCCTCGCCTGTCAGGTACGGGCCGTGTGACAGCGCGTCCTCCAGCGTTTGCATCACCGTCTCGTAGCGGCCGTACCCGATCATCCGCTCACGGTCTTCGGTCACCACGAAGCCGAGTGCCTTGTTGCTGACCGCCGCCTCGATCGGACCGGCCCCGTAGAACAGCCAGCGATAGTAGGGACCACGACGACGATCGCCCGGCGGCGGCGCCAGTCCCGCCTGCGGAAAAGCGTCGGCAAGATACGCGCAGATAGCGGCGGTCTCGGTCACCGCCATGTCGCCGTGACGAAGCGCTGGTACCTTTCCCATCGGGTTGATCGCCAGATAGGCCGGCGCCTTCATCGCCGCGCCGTACTCGACCAGTTCGGTACGATATGGCTGGCCAACCTCTTCCAGCATCCAGCGGGCCATCCGGCCGCGCGACATCGGATTCGTATAGAAAACCAGTTCGTCCGCCATGCACCAGACTCCCCTCGTCAGCAAACCTGCAACACGCAAACCTTCACAGCGGCTTCCAGTTCCGCTCCACCTCCACGTCGATCAGCGTCGATCCATCCGCCCTCAGCGCATCGGCCACAAGGCCCCGTACATCTTCCAGCGTGGTCGCCCGATGCGCTGCGATCCCGAAGCCCCGCGCCACACTGACGAAATCGACGCGCGGGTTATCGAGGTCCATCCCGACATACCTGTCGGTCTGCGCCGCCAGCGCCTGCATGGCATTGGTGCGCTGCTTCAGGATGCGATACGAGCTGTTGTTGAGGATAACAAACACCGCGGCCAGCTTCTCGTGCGCCGCGGTCCACAGCCCCTGGATCGAATAGAGCGCGCTGCCATCGCCGATCAGCGCCACCACCGGGCGGTCCGGCAATGCCAGCTTGATGCCCACGGCCGCCGGCAATCCCCAGCCGATGCCGCCGCCACGCAATCCAAAGAAGCTCTGCGCATCGTCGCTCCGCAGCAGCCGGCGCAGCCCGGCGCCCGACGAAACGGTTTCGTCCACCACCACTGCATCCTTCGGCAGCAGCCCGGCAATCGCGTGCAGCAGGCTCAGCGGTTGGATCGGCAGCCGATCCGCGGTCGCCTCCGCGCTGGCCCGCAGCCTGTCCAGGGCGGCGGTGCCGTCAACGCGTGCCTTCTCCAGCCGAGCCCCCGCATGCTGCCGGTCCGACGCCGACATCGCGCGCTCCAGCGCCCGCAGCAGCTCTGGCAACGTGGCGAGCGGATCGCCCAGGATGGCGACTTTTGCCGGGTAGTTCTTGCCCAGCTCCCACGGATCGGTATCGAGATGGATCACCGGCATGCCGTCCGGCAACGCCTCCATCTCGCCCGGCAAGGACAAGGTGAACAGGTCCCCGCCGACCGACAGCAGCAGATCGTGGTGCTGCATGATCCCGCGTATCACCGCCGGCAGCCGCGCGAAGCTGCCCCGGTACAGCGGATGGGACGACGGGAACATCGTCCGGCTCGCCATCCCCTCGTCGTACACTGGCGCGCCCAGCGCTTCGGCGAACCGCACCAGCTCCTCCAAAGCCCCGCTCTGCGGCACCGCGTCTCCGGCAATGATCACCGGGTGGCGGGCACGCGCCAGCAGCTCCGCGGCACGCGTCACCGCCGCCGCATCACCGCGCACACCCCCGGCGATACGGGTGGGCGCACCCAACTCGATCTCGCCGCTGGCGGTCATCACGTCGGCGGGCAGCGACAGGAACACCGGGCCGGTCGGCGGCGCCAGCGCGGTCTTCACGGCGCGATGCACCGCGCGCGGCAGGTCCGCCAGCCGGCGCACCTCGTACGACCATTTCACGAACGGCCGCGCGATGGTCGGCAGATCGGCCCACAGCAGCGGTTCGGTGATGTTGAATGTCTGCTCGTGCTGGCCGGCGGTGACCAGGACCGGCGCGCCGGCTTTCTGTGCGTCGTACAGCATGCCAAGCGCGTTCCCCAGGCCAGGCGCCACATGCAGGTTCACCACCCCCAAGGACCCAGAGGCCTGCGCATACCCGTCCGTCATCGCCATCGCCGGAGCTTCCTGCAACGCCAGCACGTAGCGAAGCTCGGTTTCCGCCGCCAGCGCGTCCATCAGCGGCAGCTCGGTGGTGCCCGGGTTGCCGAACATCACCCGCACGCCCTCCTGCTTCAGCAGTTCCAGCAGCGCGGTTTTTCCAAACATGTGGGGCATTGGGGGCGGCATCCCTCGTTCTGAGGGACAGAACTATTCGGCGCGGCTGGGCGCGTGGCAACCCGGCAGTCGTGCATCCGCCGCGCGCATCCGATGTTCCCGTTTCATGGAGCCGTAGCAGCGGGCAGCAGCCGGCTTTCCTCCCGCCGCAACTCGGCGCAGCATACGGTGGCGAAACAGCCTTCGCCGGGAGGAAACAACATTGGCCCGCATCACCCGTCGTGCCGCACTCGGTACGCTGGCATCCTTGCCGCTCGCTCGTCCCGCCCTGATCCGTGCACAAACCTCGTCGAAGCCCGTACGGATGGGGCTGCTGAGCGACATGGGCGGTCCGTATCGCGATGTCGGCGGACCGGGTGCCAAGGTAGCGGTGGAGCTGGCCATACAGGATTTTGGCGGTTCCGTGCTCGGCCGCCCGATCGAAATCCTGCAATCGGACTGCCAGAACAAGCCGGACGTTGCCGGATCCATTGCACGCCAATGGGCTGATTCCGGGGTGGATGTGCTCGCCGACGGTGCCGCCACCTCGTCCGGGATGGCAATCCAGCAGGTCTCGCGCGAGAAGAAGGTGATCTACCTGATCACCGGGCCGGCGGCGACCGACTTCACCGGCAAGCAATGCACGTCGTATGGGTTCCATTTCTGCTACGATACGTACGCGCTGGGCAAGGGGACCGGCGGATTGCTGACCCGGTCGGGCGGCGACACCTGGTTCTTCATCACCGCCGATTACCAGTTCGGCTATTCGCTGCAGGCGAATACGGAGCTGTTTATCAAGCAGGCGGGTGGCAGGGTGCTCGGCAGCGTGCGGGCACCGCTCGGGACCAGTGATTTCTCCAGCTACCTGATCCAGGCCAAGTCGTCGGGCGCCAAGGTGATCGGCTTGGCCAATGCCGGCACGGATCTGCAGAACTGCGTCAAGCAGGCGGCGGAGTTCGGCATCGCCCGGGGCGGCCAGCGGCTTGCCACGCTGCTGATGTTCATCACCGACGTCAATTCGCTCGGCCAGTCCACGTGCGAGGGGCTGGTGCTGACGGATTCGTTCTACTGGGACCAGACCGACAAGACCCGCGCCTGGACGAAGCGCTACGTGGACAAGATGGGCACGCCGCCCTGCATGCTGCACGCCGGCAACTATGCCGCCGCGCTGCACTGGTTGAAGTCGGTGCAGGCGTCCAACACGATGGACGCGGACACGGTCGCGGCCAGGATGCACGCCACGCCGGTGAATGATTTCTACCACACCGACGTGAAGATCGAGCCGAACGGGCGGGTGGAGGACCCGATGTACGTGTGGCAGGTAAAGCCGGCATCGCAGGCGCGCTACAAGTGGGACTTCTACCAGCCGGTAGCGAATATGTCGGGACCGGACGCAACCCAGCCACCCGCCGAGAGCGGCTGCCCGCTGGTGCATAGCTGAGCCAAGGTTGACGGCGGCCCCAAGCCGGGCCAAGGGACGGCCGGACACAAGGGACAGAGTGTGATGCGCGTTTATTACGACCGGGATGCCGACGTGAACCTGATCAAGGGGAAGCGTGTCGCCATCATCGGCTATGGCAGCCAGGGCCACGCCCACGCCAACAACCTGAAGGACAGCGGGGTGGCGGAGCTAGCCATCGGCCTGCGGTCGGGCTCCGGCGGCGTGAAGAAGGCCGAAGCCGCCGGGTTGCGCGTCATGGACCCCGCCGAGTGCGCCAAATGGGCCGACGTGGTGATGGTGCTGACGCCCGACGAAGGCCAGGGCGACCTCTATCGCGACAAGCTCAGCCCCAACATGAAGCCGGGAGCGGCACTGGCCTTCGCGCACGGGCTGAACATCCATTTCAACCTGATCGAGCCCCGCGCCGACATCGACGTGTTCATGATCGCGCCAAAGGGACCCGGCCATACCGTGCGCAGCGAGTACCAACGTGGCGCCGGCGTGCCATGCCTGGTCGCGGTGGCGCAGAACCCGTCCGGCAATGCGCAGGAGATCGCGCTCTCCTACGCATCCGCGATCGGCGGCGGGCGCGCGGGAATCATCGAAACCACCTTCAAGGAGGAATGCGAGACCGACCTGTTCGGCGAACAGACGGTGCTCTGCGGCGGCCTGGTGGAGCTGATGAAGGCCGGCTACGAGACCCTGGTCGCGGCCGGCTATGCGCCGGAGATGGCGTATTTCGAATGCGTGCATGAAGTGAAGCTGATCGTCGATCTGATCTATGAAGGCGGCATCGCCAACATGAACTACTCGGTCAGCAACACCGCCGAGTACGGCGAGTACGTGTCCGGTCCGCGCATCGTCAACGACGCGACCCGGCAGGAGATGAAGCGCGTGCTGACCGACATCCAGTCCGGCAAGTTCGCCCGCGACTGGATGCTGGAGAACAAGGTCAACCAGACCAGCTTCAAGGCAATGCGCGCGCGCATGAGCGAACACCCGATCGAGCAGATCGGCACCAAGCTGCGCGCCATGATGCCGTGGATCGCCAAGAACGCGCTGGTCGACAAATCGCGGAACTGAGCGGGCAGGGGCCTTTTCCGAGCTCTGATCCGGAACACCGCGGCGCGGAGTCCAGCCGGCGGCGCGGCAGTCTTGTCGCGGCGATCGTGGCGGTCGCGGTGTTTGGTCTCAGCATCGGCGAGGCGGTACCGCTGCTGTCTCTG
>DATDIC010000634.1:0-14366 GCA_036521275.1 Acetobacteraceae bacterium | reverse complement strand
ACAGGCGGCAGCCCGCCGGTGCTGTCCGGCGGCGGGAACACAGTGAGCTGGACGCTGTTCGGGCCGAACACGGTGGTGGATTCGGGGCTGGCTGCCGCGGATACCGAAAGCTCGACGCTGTCGAGCGCGACCGTCTCCGTCACCGCCGGCCTGCTTGCCGGAGATCGGTTGAACTTCACCAACCAGAATGGAATCACCGGCAGCTACAATGCCGGAACCGGCGTGCTGACGCTGACCGGCACCGCCAGCCTGGCCAACTATCAGGCAGCGCTGGAGTCGATCACCTACAGTTCCACCAGCCTTACGCCGACCAATCTGGGCGGCGATCCGACCCGCACCGTGACCTGGCAGGTAAATGACGGCACGGCCAATTCCAACACTATCACCAGCACGGTCGATGTGAACGGCGTGACGGGTCAGACCTTCTTCCTGACCACGAATGCGGACACTGTGGTCGGGACCGCGAACAATGACCTGGTTATTGCCGCGACGAACGCACTCTCCACGGGCGACGTGATCAACGGCAATGGCGGGACCGATACGATCGCGCTGTCGGGCGGCGGCACGTTCGATCTGGCACTGCCGAAGACGATCAACGGCGTGCAGGTGATCCGCGCGTTCGAGGGGCAAGGCGCCACCGCGCAGACCCTGACGCTGCGCGCCAAGACGGCGCTGACGGTAGACGTGGCGTCCGATGTGAACGGCGATGCGTCACCGACGATCACCATCATCGGCGCTGCCAATACGGACACCATCAATCTGGGCAGCGGCAACGACACGGTTACGCTGGGCGGCACCGGCGAGACGGTAAACGGTGGCGGCGGCGATAACATATTCGACGTCACCGGCAAGACGATCGGCGCCGCGATCCATGGCGGCAGCGGCACCAACGCGCTGATCGTCAACGGCGGCGGCAGCGCGGTAATGGGCGGCGACATCGACGGCATCGCCACGGTGGGGCTGACCGGCAAGACCAAGTTCACCGCCAATGCGCTGAGCGGTCTGACCATCACCGGCGACGTGGCGGGAAATACAGTGCTTCTCGGTGCCAGCAATCAGGTGTTCATCGGCACTGGCGGCGCCGACAAGCTCACCGGCGTCGCTGGCGGGCTGGATGTGTTGCGGGGCACGTCGGCGGGTCTCAATTTCGACAGCTTCAGCAATTTCCTGCCGAACGACACGATCGATATCACCGACCTGGCGCCGGCAAGCGCGGCGTTCACATCGATCAAGATCACCGGGCCGCGGCTGGTGAACGGCGTGATGGTGGCCGGCCGCGCCACGCTGGCACTGAGTGACGGCACGCACAGCCTGAGCCTGACGCTGCCCGGCGCGCTGACGGGGCCAGGCACGTTCTTCCCCGGCAGTTTCGCGCTGGCGACGGACGGGCACGGCGGCACCGATCTGAGGTTTGTGCCGAGTGCCAGCCCGTCTACCTTCGTGCTGCCGACCACGCCGATCACCATCTCGGCGCCGCCGGTCGATAGCGTGTTCAGCGCCGGCACCGGAGCGCTGAACGCGGCCGACAGCCTGAGCGGCGTCAAGGGGTTCACCAACACGGTGGCGCTGACCGGATCCGGCACCTACGACCTGTCGGCGCTGGCCACGGTGACCAATCTCACCAATCTGACTGCGCAGGAGGGTGAGGGGCCGACGGCGCAGACGGTCATCCTGCGCGCCGCCGAGGCGCTGACGGTGAACGTTGCCGCCGATCCAAACAACGGCGACCTGTCGCCCACGATCACCATCGTCGGGGCCAACGATCATGATGTGATCAACCTGGGCCCTGGCAACGACGTGGTGACGCTAGGCAGCAAGAACGAGACCGTGAACAGCGGCGGCGGCGACAACACTTTCAACGTCACCGCGGCGACGATCGGGGCGGTAATCAATGGCGGCGGCGGCAGCAACACGCTGGTGGTCAGCGGCGGCGGCAAGGTGACGATGGGCGCGAGCGTCAGCGGCATCGCCGACGTGCAATTGAGCGATCCGACGACACTGATTGCCAACACGATCAGCGGGATGCGCATCCACGGCAGCATCGCCGGGGGCGACATCATCACGCTGGGGGCGGCCGATCAGAGCGTGGTGTCCGGCGGGGCGAACGAGACCGTGATCGTGACCGCGGCTCAGGCCGGGGTGCTGGTCAGCGGGCTTGGGGCGAACAGCACGCTGGAGATCACCGGCGGCGGGGCGGCGACGCTGAATGCTGCGACGCAGGTCAGCAGCGTGGTGCTGAAGGCGGCGACGACGCTGCAACTGAACGGGATGCAGTTCATCCACGCGGTGGGCAGCACGGGGGCGGACAGCATCACCGCCGGGGCGGTCAATCAAACGCTGACCGGGGGATCGGGGGCGGACACGCTGACCGGGTTCACCGGCGGGTTGGACATTTTCAGCGACACGGCCCTGGGGCTGAAGGGGGACACGATCAGCAACTTCGTGTCATCCGATCAGATCCACATCACCAATCTGGCTTCCGTCGGGGCCGTGCTGACGGCGACGGCGAACGGGGCCAATACATCGGTGAGCGTGACCTCAGGGACGACGAAGACAAACTTCACGATGACCGGACCATTCTCGCAGGGCGGGTTTACCCTTGCCTCTGATGGCGGGGTGGGGACACTGATCACCCATAGCTGATTAGCGTTAGTTCCGTCAGGTTATCGGGCGAGGTGGTCGATCATCAGCATCACCACCGGCGGGCCAATCGCCAGTTCTGGTCAAGTTGGCAGGCACCCTGTCATTCCGAACTAGCATCGCCCATCTCCGGATCGACCTCGACGATGTCAAACCTGCCATCGTGCGTCGGGTCGAGGTACCGCTGACGATCCGCCTGGACCGCCTTCACCTTGGTTTGCAGGTCGCCATGGGCAGGACGAACAGCCATCTCCACGAAATCCGCGCCCGCGACGTACGCTGGGGTCGGCCTGACCTGCTTCTCTGCGCGATAGGGGTTCAACCAATCGCGCCAGGGCCCCGATGCAGCGCACTCGCTTCTGCTTCCGATCGGCTCCATCAGCCCTGCGCGATCGCCGCCGACCATGGCGACGCCCAATCGCTGATCCCCGTCCGCGATCCGTCCGCATGCTGCTGAATCAGGTTCGGGCAGGCGAAATTGATCGGCATCACACCGTGCTCCACAATCTCCGTCGGCCCCTCCGCCTCCAGCGCCCGGATCACCGCCGCCGGCATGCGCCGATCGATGGTCACCAAATCGGGCCCCGACACGTCGATCCGCGGATGGTGCTGCGCGTCCGCCAGCGACATGCCGAAATCTGCCGCACAGGTCACCGTCTGGAACACTGAAGCCAAAATCCGCCGCCCGCCTGAAGCACCAGC
The DNA here is from genome assembly GCA_036521275.1 of Acetobacteraceae bacterium. Lineage (GTDB taxonomy): Bacteria > Pseudomonadota > Alphaproteobacteria > Acetobacterales > Acetobacteraceae > DATDIC01. The sequence goes on along the minus strand of DATDIC010000634.1, from coordinate 11,024 downwards.
AGCAATCCACGGGCGCCCGCCATCAGCTAGGATCACCGGCAGCATATTGGTCAGCGGCCGCTTGCCGGGCGCGATCGAGTTGGGCTGATCCGGTCGCGGATCGAACCACATGACCCCATTATTCAGCAGCACGCCGGACCCGGGCAGCACCACGCGGCTGCCCATGGAGGAGAGCAGGGTGGTTGTCAACGCAACCATTGTGCCTTCAGCATCGCACACCGTCAGATGTGTGGTGCAGGTCTCGGCAGCATTCGACTCTGCATCGCCCAGTCCGGCTAATCGCTCCGCGTACGCTGCCTTCATCGCCCGCGCCAGCGCCACATACCACTCCGGCGACGGTGCTGCGCCGTAAGGCGCCTCGGCCATGCGCTCCAGCGCGCGCATCAGCGTGGGGGCTGCCGTCAACCCGCCCGTCAGCTCCAACGTCCGGCCGCGCCACGCCACTTCGGTGGCCGGCCGCGTACGGGCCTGGCACTGGCGCAGATCTTCGCCCGACAGCACGCCGCCCATCGCCTTCACGTCCGCAGCGATGCTCGCCGCCACGTCGCCCTCGTAGAAGTCACGCAGCCCCGCACGCGCCAGATGCTCCAGCGTGTCCGGCAACTTGCCCAGGCGGAAGAAACTGGGCGTTCCCTGATAAGGCGCGATCGGCGGCAGCCCGTCTGGCAGATAGATGCGCGCGCTTTCCGGATAGCGCCGCAGGACGGACGCCGAGGACGCCACCTTGATCGTGGTGTACCAGTCGGCCGGCAAGCCGCGCTTCGCCAGCGCAATTGCCGGAGCGATCACATCGGCCAGCGGCAGCTTGCCCCAGCGTTCATGCATGAGCGCATAGCCGGCGGTGGAGGACGGAACGGCGAAGGAAAGCGGGCCGTGGATATTGGTATCGCCTTCAATCTCCGGCCAGGCGAACAAATCCTGCTTCATGCGCCCAGTCAGCTTGAACGCCGACGGGTTCAGCCCGCGCGGCGCCACCGGACCGAAATCCACTACCTCCGCGCGGGGCTGCCCGGCGCGGTGGATCAGCGCGAAACCGATCCCGCCGAGGCCCGAGTTCCACGGCTCCACGGTCGCCAGCGCCAGCGCGGTCGCCACCGCCGCATCGATCGCGTTACCGCCGGCGTCCAGCACAGCCACGCCGGCCCGCGCCGCGCTGTTGGCCTGCGAGGCGACGATGCCTCGGCGCCCGGTCGCGGCGGGCTTGCTGAGTTGCCAGTGCTGCGTGACGTGGGATGGGGTGAACTGCATCGGCCGCTCCTCAGGCTGGAGTTGGCATGGTCGGCCGGGGCGGCTGCGATGGCAAGGCGGCGCAAGTCTAATCGAGCGTCTCAAGGCGATCGCCAACGCGTTCGGCAAGGGCCTCGCATTTCACGAGACGATAGGGAAAGGCGCACTCGGTTACCTTGCCCACAATGACTTTCACGCTGAATACGAAAGATTTAACGGAACGTTAATGACAGGTTAGCGAGATTTTCGTCATCGCGAGTTAATAACGGGCCTGACCGTGGTTTTCAAACCGACGAAAACTCGAGACGTCTTCAACTTGGTCCCCCAATCAAGGAGCCGTGCTCTCATGCATACAAACACGCTACCACTCGTCGGGATGCGATTTGCAGCCTGCGCCGCCGTTGCCGCCAGCGCATTGTTGCTGGCCTCGGTATCCGCCGACGCTGCGTCAACAACCATCGGTCTGACCACCTCCGGCACGCTAACGGTGGATCACACTGGCAGCCTGAGCGCCGATCTCGGCGAGGGGGCGCCGTCCTCGGGCTTTTTCGATGTCTACGCAGGCACCTTCAGCGCCTCGGTAACAGATTTTCCGACCCTTCCTGTGACGCAACCATACGCTTTTGCGCTTTTTGGATCGCTTTCCGTCGGACCAGACACATTCTTCTTCGACGGGACCAGCCTTCCTTCGGTGTCAGCAGCGAAAGCCAATGCTTTGGCGAATGACGTTGTGGCCCTGACGGAATCCCCCTCAGGCGCCTTCTTCCCAGCTCTGTTTCCAGCAGCTTTCTATCAATATGATACGCTCGGTGACATCACCGTTGCTTCGCAAACAAATCTTGCCGATCTCGTTCCCGATGAAGGGCCCTTTACGGCTCTATTTCATGATGGCTCGTACTCAATCGGTGCGTCGCTCACGCTGGTCGCAACGCCACTGACCGCAGTGCCGGAACCGGCGTCGCTGGCCTTGATGGGTAGCGCTCTTATTGGTCTTGGCCTCATTCGCCGGCGAAGTGAACGCTGATCTGCCGCATCTATCAGGTTCTCCGTCGGGGCGGCGGTGCTGAAGCGGCGGGTTTAGTCCAGCGTTTCGCGGAACGACAGCATCGCAACCGTCCCGGCCACCACTGCGAACAGGGCAATCGGCCACACGTCCGGCAATATGGCGTGCAGGCCGTTGCCCTTCAGCAGAATGCCGCGCGTGATGCGGATCACGTGGGTCAGCGGCCAGGCTTCACCGATGGCGCGCGCCCAGATCGGCATTCCCTGGAACGGGTACAGGAAGCCGGACAGCATGAAGGATGGCAGCAAGGCGAACTGCGCCAGTTGCTGCGCCTGCATCTGGGTCCGTGCAACGGTGGAAATGGTGAACCCGAGCGCCAGGTTGCTGGCAATGAACAGCCCCAGCACCGCCAGCAGGAGCAGCACCGAGCCGCGCACCGGGATGCCGAACACGAGGATCGACATGCCCAGGATCAGTAGCACCTGGATATATCCCAGGCCGACATAGGGAATGATCTTGCCCAGCATCACCTCCAGCGGGCGCACCGGCATCGACAGCAGGTTCTCCATCGTGCCGGCCTCGCGCTCCTTGGTGATGGACAGCGCGGTGATGATCAGCGTGGAGAAGGTCAGGATGATGCCGATCAGCCCCGGCACAACGTTCAACGCAGTGATCGCTTCTGGATTGTAGCGCGCATGCAGCACCACCTGGAACGGCGGCGCCGCGGCCTGCGATTGCAGGTTCGGCGGCAGCTCGCGCGCCAGCACGTTGGTGTTCAAGGCGGCCACGGCGGCCGAAGCGTTGCCGATCGCCGTCGGGTCGGTGGCATCCGCGTCCATCAGGATCGAAGGATGCTCGCCGCGATCCACGTCGCGCGAAAATCCCGGTGGGATGTTCAGCACGAACAGCACCTCGCCCCGGGCCAGCGCCTGCTCGGCATCATCTTCGGTAGCGAACGGCCGCAGGTCGAAATAGCCGGTATTGACCAGCGCCGTCTCGATCGCCCGCGTATAGCTCGAATGGTCCGCGGTCAGAACACCCGTCGGCAGGTGCCGCGGGTTGGCGTTCAGAGCATAGCCGAACAGGAATAGCTGAATCAGCGGCAGAGCGACCGTGAGAGCCACGGTCGCGCGGTCGCGGCGCATCTGCGTCCACTCCTTGCGCAGCACGGCGAGCATGCGGGCGAAGGAAAACCCGCTCATTGCCGGTTCTCCTGCGCATTCAGCAGATGGATGAATACGTCATCTAGCCGCGCCGGAACCTCCTGCCAGATCAGCTCGGGCGTGCCGCCGCTTTCGGCGATCGCCTCCTGCAGCCCGCCTCGATCCTGTCCCACCGCGCGCAGCGTGCGTCCGAACACGGCGGCGTTCTCGACCCCTGGCTCCGCGCGCAACCGCCGTGCCGCCCGCTCCAGATCGCCGCCGCTACCTTCAAACACCACCAGCCGCGCATCCCGCACCACCTGTTCGGCGCTGCCTTGCACCACAAGCCGGCCCTCCGCGAGATATATCACGCGGTGGCACCGCTCGGCTTCGTCCATGTAGTGGGTGGACACGAGGACGGTCATGCCCTCGGCCGCCATGTCGTGGATCATGTCCCAGAACTCGCGACGTGCCTTCGCATCCACGCCGGCAGTCGGCTCATCGAGCAACAGCAGCTTCGGCTGGTGCAGCACGCAGGCGGCCAGCGACAGCCGCTGCTTCCACCCGCCGGACAATTCCCCGGCAAGCTGACCGGCGCGGTCGGCGAGCCCGATGCGCTCCATCACTCGCGCCACCGCCTGCTCCCCTGCCGGCATCTGGTGCAGGCTGGCGATGAAACCAAGATTCTCGGCCACCGTCAGGTCCGCATACAGACTGAACCGCTGGGTCATGTAGCCGATCCGCAGGCGTATCCGCGCACTCTCGCGGATCAGGTCGAAGCCCAGGCATGTGCCGCCGCCGCCATCCGGTTTCAGCAGCCCGCAGAGCAAGCGGATGGTGGTGGTCTTGCCGCTGCCGTTGCCACCCAGGAATCCGCAGATCTGGCCTTCCGGCAATTGCAGATCGAGACCATCGACAACGCGCCGTGGACCGAAGCTCTTGCGCAGCCCGTGCACGTCGATAGCCAGCACGGTCACGATGGTTTCGCTCCCTCAGACAGCAGCCGCACGCTCACCGGCTGGCCGGGTTTCAGCGCGCGGTCTTCGTCTTCGCTTGGCCGCGCTTCGATCTGGTACGTCAGCTTGTCGCGTGTCTGTTCGCTGAAGATCACCGGTGGCGTGTATTCCGGCTGCGGCGCCACGAACGACACGATGGCGCTCATGCCCCGCGGGCAGGTGTCGCACGCGACCGCGACGCGCTCGCCTGGATGGATGTGGGGCAACTCCGGCTCGCTGACGAAGAACCGCACCAGGATATTGCCGGCCGGCAGCAGAGAAACCACCGGCGATCCAGCCGCCATCGTCTCGCCAGGCCACGCGTAGATATCGGCCACCAGCGCCGATGCCGGCGCAGCCACGTGGCGTTGCGCCAAGCGCCATTCGGCTTCGGCCAGTTGTGCGCGCATCTCGCCCACCAGCGCTTGTTGTGCCGCGATCTCCTGGGTGCGGCCGGTGGGTGACTGCATCTGCGCGAGCTTCGCCTCGGCGGCCTGCACCTTGGCAACGGCAGACAGTGCGTTGGCGCGCGCCTGGTCCAACTGCTGGCGTGTACCGGCAGCCGTGCGCTCCAGCGCCTCGGCACGTTGCAGATCGAGTTGGGTGCGCTCCTGCGTCGCCCGCAAATCGGCGAGGTCCGCTGCCGCCTGGGCGATCTCGGTCTCGCGGCTGGCGCTCTGCAGGTTACTGAGCTGCGCTTCTGCCTGCGCCAGCTTGGCCGCAGCCTCGTCCCGGGCCGCGCGGTCGAACTTATCGTCCTGGGCGAACAGCGGCGCACCCGCCTTCACGCTATCCCCGCGCTGCACCGCCAGAGAGACGAGCAGTCCCTGCTGGGTGGGAGCCACCTTCACATAATCGGCATCGACGTATCCCTGCCAGCTCATCGGCGCGGCTGGCGCCTTGAATCGCCACCAGACCACCGCCGCCGCGGCGGCAAACAACGCCACCGCGAGCAGTAGCTTGATCCGCGTCACGCATCACTCGCGGCTGCAATGCCGCGCAGAAATACGTCGACATGCGTCTCGATCACCTTGGCCGGATCGAACTGGATGTCGGTGTGCCGGCCCAGCGATTGCTGCCACAGCGCCATTTGCAGCAACGGGCCGGTGAATACCGGCACCAGGCAATGCGGGTCGAGCGGGCGGAACTCCCCACTGGCAATACCGCGCGCAAACACCCGCTCCAGCATCGCCAATCCCCGCTTGGCAACTTCCTCCGCGTAAAGCTGGGCAATGGCTGGAAAATTCCCCGATTCGGCGAGCACCAGCTTGGGAATCGCGGCGATATCTGTCGCAATAAGCTGCTGCGCACGGGCGGCGACGCCAAGCAGTAGCTCTGCGCTCGAGCCGGCATGTCTGGCAATCATCGCCTCGATCGCGTCCAGGTTGGGCACCAAGCGCCGCCGTACCACGGCACGGAACAGCTCTTCTTTGGTTGGAAAATACAAATAGATCGTGCCTTTGCCGATGCCGGCGCGCGCCGCCACGTCCTCCAGCCGGGTCGCGGCAAAGCCGCGGTCGGTAAACAGCGCCAGCGCCGCCTCCACGATTTCGCTCGGGCGTGCGTCCTTGCGGCGGAAGCGGCGCTTTGGCGCCCGGGAGGGGATCTGCACGGGCGGTACTTACCGACTGGCCGTTCATTAAGTCAAGCAGAACCGATGGCCGCCATGCGAGGGTCGGTGCTTTCGCCCCGCCGGCTTAGCGCCTACGTTCCTGACAATTCGTGCACGGGAAAGCCTGCAATGGATGACATCGTCATCGTCTCCGCCGTCCGCACACCGGTCGGCAGCTTCAACGGGGCGTTCGGCTCGGTGCCGGCCCATGTGCTTGGCACCGCGGCTCTGAAAGCAGCCATGGAACGGGCGAAGGTGGCACCGGGCGATGTGGACGAGGCCATCATGGGCCAGGTCCTGGCCGCCGGTGAGGGCCAGAACCCCGCCCGCCAAGCCGCCCGCGCCGCCGGCCTGCCGGACTCTAAAACCGCCTTCGGCATTAACCAGGTGTGCGGCTCCGGCCTGCGTGCCGTCGCGCTGGCCGCCCAGCAAATCCGCACCGGTGAAAGCAGCATCGTCGCCGCCGGCGGCATGGAGAGCATGAGCCAGTCGCAGCACGCCGCCTATTTGCGCAGCGGCACCAAGATGGGCGGCGTCGAATTCATCGACACCATGCTGAAGGACGGGCTGTGGGACGCGTTCCACGGCTACCACATGGGCAGCACGGCGGAGAACGTCGCCCGTGCCTATCAGATCACGCGCGAGGAACAGGACAAATTCGCCCTGGCATCGCAGCAGAAAGCCTCGGCGGCGCAGAAATCGGGCCGCTTCAAGGACGAGATCGCGCCGGTCACCGTGAAGGGCCGCAAGGGCGACACCGTCGTTTCCGACGACGAGTATATCCGCCATGACGCCAGCATCGAGACGATGGCCAAGCTGCGGCCGGCCTTCTCGAAGGACGGCACGGTCACTGCCGGCAACGCCAGCGGCATCAACGATGGTGGCGCCGCCCTGATCCTAATGACCGCATCCGAAGCGGCAAAACGCGGCCTCAAGCCGCTCGCCCGGGTCGCCGCGTTTGCCACCGCCGGCGTAGATCCGGCAGTGATGGGCACCGGCCCGATCCCGTCCACTCGCAAGGCGCTCGGTCGCGCCGGTTGGAAACCGGACGATCTCGACCTGATCGAGGCAAACGAAGCCTTCGCGGCCCAGGCGATCGCGGTGAACAAGGATCTCGGCTGGGACACCGCCAAGGTGAATGTCAATGGCGGCGCTATCGCCATAGGCCATCCCATAGGAGCGTCCGGCGCCCGCGTCTTGGTCACGCTGCTGCACGAAATGCAGAAGCGTGACGCCAAGAAGGGACTGGCCACCCTCTGCATCGGCGGCGGCATGGGCGTCGCCATGTGCCTGGAGCGAGAGCGATAAGGATATCTCTCCCGCTTCGCGGGAGAAATCGGCGCGGCGCAAGCCGCACCGGGTGAGGCTTTCGGAGGCAACATGGCCGGCCTATTTTTCGAGCAATTCCACGAAGGCCAGACTTTCGAACATGCGCTCTCGCGCACCGTTACCGAAATGGACAACGTGCTGTTCAGCTCGCTCACAATGAATCCGCAGCCGCTGCACCTGGACGCGGAATTCGCGAAATCCACCGAGTTCGGTCGTCCGCTGGTGAACAGTCTATTCACCCTCGGGTTGCTGATCGGCATGACGGTGGGCGAGACCACGTTGGGCACCACCATCGCCAATCTCGGCATGACCAAGGTCCAGTTTCCCAAGCCAGTCTTCTACGGGGACACACTCCGCGCGCGCTCCATCGTGCGCTCCGCGCGCGCCAGCCGGTCCCGTCCCGAAGCCGGCGTGGTCGAGTTCGAGCATCACGCGATCAATCAGCGCGCCGAGATCGTTGCCACCTGCCTGCGCGCGGCGCTCATGAAGCGGCGGCAGCAAGGGTAAAACGGCCCGTAGGCGTAAAGGAAACGACATGACAAAACTCCGCATGAGCGAGCTCACCGCCGGCGAAGCGCGCGAGGAGTTGGCGCGCAATCCAGTGATCCTGCTGCCTATGGGCAGCCACGAGGACCAGGGCCCGCACGCGCCGATGGGCGACTGGATGCTCGCCGACGCCATCGCCGAACGGATCGCCGCTCGCGCCACCGAGCGCGGAACCCGCACCCTGATGGCGCCAAGCCTGCCGTTTGGCGGCGCCGATTATTTCGGCTCGATGCCGGGCGGCATCGCCTTGGGCCAGGCCACGCTGCGCGCCGTGATCTCCGACATGCTGTTCTGCCTGCTCCGCCACGGGCTGACCCGCCTGGTCGTCATCAACGGGCACGGCGGCAACGTGCAGGCGATCCACGACGCCACCCACCCAATCTGGGTCGAACGGAAAATCCTCATCCCCAGCCTTTATCTTTGGCGCATCGGCTATTCGCTCCTGCCGAGCATCGTCGGCGCGGAGAAAGCGGCGAAGGTTTCCGGCCATGGCGCCGATCCGCTCACCAGCATCGGCCTGCACCTGTTCCCCAATCTCATGCGGTCTGATCTCGTTCCGGCGCCGCTGCCCCGGCAGCAACTCATGGGAATGCAGCTCACCGCCTTCGGCGTTGGCCGGTTTGAGGGCGCGGAAGTCGCGCTCCCGGTGGAATACCACGAAGTTGCGCCGGACGGCGTTCGCGGCGGTGACCCGAACCTGTCATCCGCGACCACCGGCGCCGCCCTGGTAGAACAGCTAACTGAGATCAGTGCCCGTTTCGTCGAAAACTTCGCCGCGCACGCCGCCTGACGCAGCGTAATCAGAGTTTCGGCAAGCCGATCAGATAGAGCTCGCTCGATCAGGCCTGATGCCTGTCCGCCTAGACTAGGTGACGCGCATTGTGGTGGTCCGAGGCAATTGGACCTTGGGTGAAGCCTGGTTTGTCTCGGGAGCCGGCGCGCAAGGCCTCCATCTGGAAGTAGAGAAGGATCAAGGGGCATGCGATCCGAATGGAACGCACTGAAACCAAAGCGGACCGCGGCGATCGCCGTGTCGCTGCATGCCGCTGGACTAGCGTTGTAGTATGTCGCGCGTGCCACCGCCGTCAGCCGGCATCCTTCAGCGACGGAAAGGCGAATAGTGATTACGGGTTTTATATATGCAGGCTCCGTAGAGCAGGGTTCAGCGAACTGATAGAGGCGATCACTCCGACTGAACGCAGGTCGACACTTTGTTTGGCGAGCGGACGTCTCACTCGGAACGGTTCAGTTTCGCGACCGCCGTGGGTGTCACATCACCTCCTGCGACAGCCCAGCGGAGTGGCGGACCATGTCGAGCGGCGAATTCCAGTCAAAGTTGCGCCACACCGCCGCGAGATGCGCGTACGGCGGCGACTGAGCAAACAACTGGAACGTCAGCCGATGCCCGGCATAATCCGAATTCAGCAGGTCGCGCGCGAACGCCAGCAGCTTTCTCCGATCCTCCGCCGCCCACCGCTCGTTCACGGTGTAGTACTTCCGCAGCCATTCGCCCGCCTCGTCATTCTGAAACGTGGCGAAATCTGGCGTGACGCAAATCTGCCCGCCGCACAGCTCACGCGCGATATGCATCATGTGATGCAACTGGGAACAAGCCAGCACCCGCCCGGTGAACAGCAGCGACTGGTTCGGCATCAGCAGCCCCGCCGGGCTCTTCTGGGCCGTGGCGATCGCCGCGATCAGATGCGCATTGATCCCCTCTCTGTAGCAGGCCAGCGTGGCCAGCTTCTCCTGCACCGCCTGCTGCTTCTCCAGCCCGGTCTGGCGCGCATTGAACAGCGCGGCACCGATCATCAGGTCGGCGCTGCGCAAGATGCGCAGCACGAAGGCAAACGCGCTGTAGCGATGCAACGTCGCACGAATGAAGCTAGCCGCGCGCGTGTGCCGGTAGAACAACACGTTCTCCCACGGGATCAGCACGTCGTCGAACACCACCAGTGCATCGACCTCGTCAAACCGGCTCGCGAGCGGATAATCTTCCGCCGGCGCTCGCCCGGCAAAGCCCGTGCGGCAGATGAATTTCAGATTGGGTGATCCAAAGTCACAGATGAAGCCCACTGCGTAGTCGGACAATTCCGCATCGCCCCAGTTGGCGATCGTGGGCTTGGTAAAGGCTTGGTTCGCATACGCCGCCGCGGTTTCATATTTGGCCCCGCGCACGATGATGCCCGCATCGGTCTCCTTCACCACGTGCAGCAGCATGTCGGGGTCCTGCTCCTGCGGGCGCTTCGACCGGTCGCCCTTCGGATCGGTGTTCGCTGACACATGGAACGGATCCCGCTCGATCACCAGTTGAACATGCCGGCGAATATTCTCCGCAAAGCGCGGGTTCGCCTCGTTCAGCACGTCCTGGCCATCGTACAGCGACCACACCTCGCCGACAGTCTCGTCACCGACCCGCGTCACCACGCCGCCGATCTCGTCCAGCACAGTTTCCACCGCGCGGCGCTTGTCGTGCCAGTCCTGCTGGGTCACCGGCAAACGGTTGGCGAGCGCATTCACATGACCCTGCTCGTCGGCATAGGTCATGATGCGACGAAACCGATCCTCGTGAGCCATATCGTAGATGCGCGCGCGAATATCGACGAGCGGTTTGAACATCTCGTGCCGGGTAACATCCGTCACCCGTTCGCCATCGATCCAGACCCTGCGGCCGTCACGGATCGAATCGCGGTACTGCTCGCCGGTACGGATCACGGTGCCCTCATCTGCAATGCGTCACGGCAGCGTAGCCGCTTCACGTCAGGATGGCGAAATGCGCCTCGGTCGGGCGTCGGCCGATGCCATTGATGGTCAGAATGTCCTGTGGGCACGCGGAAAACGCAATGATAAGGTCCATCTCGGCACGCAATGCCACATGGCAGCCGGCGGTGGAGACCGGAGGGTCGAAGGACAGCTCACCCTTCGGTGTCCAAGGGATGTTCATGAACAGGTTGAGCGGACTCGGTGTCTCTGGTGGCGTAACGCCCAGCTCCGCCAGCGCGTGCGCGAGGTTGTCGGTGCAGTTGTCATGGTGCTCGCCGGCCCCGAGGCCGATGTAGCGGTAGCGGTCGCAGGCCGCGATCAGCGTGTCGTGGATGCCGCCGGAGGTATCCTCCGTCAGTGTCAGGATTGGCCGGCGATGATTGCTATGCAGCGCGTCGCCGGCAATC
>DATDIC010000633.1:0-2687 GCA_036521275.1 Acetobacteraceae bacterium | reverse complement strand
CGCCTGTTCCTCCAGCCCCTCCAGCAGGAACCGGTCCCGCTCGTCCGGCCCCTCCACCGGCACGCGCAGAGCCTCCGCCAGCTCCGCCGCCCCACCGGCATGGTCCAGGTGCCCGTGCGTCAGCAGCACCCGCTCCACCGTCACGCCCAGCCGCGCGATCGCCTCGCGGATGCGCGCCACGTCGCCGCCAGGGTCCACCACCAGCGCGTGCTTGCTCTCGTCATCCCACAAGATCGCGCAGTTCTGCTGGAAAGGCGTCACCGGCAGCACCGCTGCTTTCAGGGCACCCATCAATGCAGCTTCGGCGACTTCAAAAACTTCGTCCGATCGCCCGAGCGCACCGACAGCGTCACCAGCCCCGAATCGCGCATCAGCTTCAGCCGCACCACCGCCCCCGCGCTGCCGGACGCCCACACCCGCCGCCACAGCCCTGCCAGGTCGGACACCTCCTCCCCGTTCACCGACAGCACGCGGTCGCCCTGCCGCACGCCCGCCTTCTCCGCCGGGCCGTTGTCCGAAACGCCGCCAATCACCAGCGTCTCGTCCGCCTCCGTCGCAAACATCCCCAGCCAAGGGCGCGCCGGCCGGTTCACCCGGCCATAGCTCACCAGGTCCTCCATGATCGGCCCCAGCAGCCCGATCGGCACGACCATGTTCATGTCCAGCCGGTTGCCCTTGCTGTCCCCGTGCTGCAGGATCAGCGAACCGATCCCGATCAGCCGGCCATCCCCGGCAATCAGCCCGCAGCCGCCCCAGAACGGATGCGCCGGCGCAGTGAACATCGCATCGTCCAGCACATACTCCCAATATCCGGCGAATTCCTGCCGCCCCACGACGCGCGTCTCCACCGCGTGATGCCGCCCGCCTGCCGCCGCGAACACCACCTGGTCGCCGATCTTCACCGCGTCCGAATCCCCCAGGTCCAGCGCCGGCAGATCCAGCCGCCCCAGCGCCTGCACCAGCCCGAACCCGGTCTCCTGGTCATAGGCCAGCGCATGGCCCGGGATCGCCCGCCCATCCGCCGACGTAATCCAGATCGTCTCGGCCTCGGTGATCAGATACCCGATCGTCGCAACCACTCCTGACTCCCGGATCACCACGCCGCTGCCCGCGCGCTCCGTCCCCAACGAGCCGGCGGTGAACGCATCAGCCGGAATATACGTCTTCAGCCCGACCACCGCTTTCAGCGTGCGTTCCAGGTCATACGGATAATCTTCTGGGTCCGGCTGCAGATTGGCCGGAATTTCCCAATCGGCTTTCGCCATGCCGTGCTTTCCTTCCAGACAGCCAAGTATCGGCGGTTTTCCCTGGCCTGCCAACGGCGATGCCGCACGCAAGGCCAGCGGCTTCCCCTGTGCCGTCCATTACCGAACCGACCGATCAACGCCGGCGCAGCATAGCGTGACCGGACCCCACGCTCGACACCTCGAAACCGTGCTCGGCAGCCGGATGCGCGTCAACCGCGCTCCGCTGCCGCCGGCGCCGCCACCACGCTCGCCACCACGCTCCCTGCCACTGACCGCATGGCTCGCATTTCCCGAAACGATACCAGCCGCCGCTGACCCTCGTCCCAAAGCACCATGCGCACGCACCGCACGCTTTGGAACACCGTCAGCCGCCCCACCGCTGCAAGCTGCGGATAATCCCCAAGCACGCGCTGCAACCGATAGAACGGGATGCGGGTGCAAAGATGGTGCACGTGGTGCACGCCGATATTGGCCGCGAACCAGCGCAGGATCCCCGGCAGGTCATAATACGAGCTGCCGTGCAGCGCCGCCGTGTGAAAGTTCCAGGTCTCGTCACGGTCCCAGCAGGTATCCTCGAACTGGTGCTGCACATAGAACAGCCACACGCCGATCGACGCCGCCAGGATCGTGATCGGCAACTGGACCAGCAGGAAAGGCCCGACCCCGACCAGCCACATCAGCGACATGACCAGCAGCGCAATCGTTGCATTCGTCGCCATCGTGCTTACCCACAGCCGCCGGCTGCTGCGCAGCAGCCCTCTCGGCAGCCGATGTCGCAAGATGAACAAATAGGCCGGACCGATCCCGAACATCACGATCGGGTGCCGGTACAGTCGATAAACCAGCCGACGCCGCAGCGGCAGGGCCAGAAACTCGCTGACGGTCAGCGTGTCTATATCGCCGATTCCCCGCTGATCGAGATTGCCAGACCCCGCATGGTGGCGGGCATGGCTCTGTCGCCAGAAATCGTACGGCGTCAATGTCACGACGCTGATCGCCCGTCCCACCCAGTCGTTCGCCTGGCGGTTGCGGAAGAACGATCCATGGCCGCAGTCGTGTTGGATCATGAACAGCCGCACCACAAGGCCCGCGGCAGGCACCGCGAGCAGCAGGCCGATCCAGTAACCGATATCGACGGTCGCCCACATCAGGATCCAGATCAGAACCAGCGGCCCCACGGTGATCAGCAGCTCGACGATGCCCCGAGCGCTGTCCGGCTCGCGGTACCGGTCGAACACGTGCGCCAATGCCCGCGAATTCAGCATCCTCCTGAACACGAGATCATCGATCGCGGATCGCGACCGATCGCTCGGGCTCCCACGTTCCAGGCTCATTCGACCCGCCCCCCAAAAACCCCCCTCACTCCCGCCCCCTCCCAACCGCCATCACCCCGCCCCTCACAAACCACCATCACCCCCGCCCCTCCCGTCACCCCCGCCC
>DATDIC010000632.1:0-21742 GCA_036521275.1 Acetobacteraceae bacterium | reverse complement strand
GAGGCGAGAATAAGGGCCGGCTCGCAAGTCAAAATTGCGGGCTCACTTGAAGCGGAAGGTAATCCGCCCTTTGGTAAGATCGTAGGGTGTCATTTCGACATTGACGCGATCGCCGGCGAGGACACGGATGCGGTTCTTTCGCATTTTGCCGCTGGTGTGGGCCAGGATCATGTGTTCGTTGTCAAGCTTCACACGGAACATGGCGTTGGGCAAAAGCTCCGTCACCGTGCCGCTGAATTCGATCATGTCTTCTTTCGACATCAGACCTCTTTGGATAGTTTGATTTCCGGGCGGAACATGAGGTCTGGACCGGGCCTGGTCAAGCATGGGGGCGGAGGAACTCAGTTCTGCTTCAGCCGATGAGTGATACTGCGCGCGTGAGCGTGGAGCCCCTCGGCGTCTGCTAGCGCGACCACAGTCGGTCCCAGCTTCTGCAGTGCGCTCTGGTCACCCGAAATCCATGTGGTGCGTTTGAGAAAATCAAATATTGAAAGGCCGGACGCAAAACGCGCGGTGCGAGCGGTGGGCAGAACGTGATTGGGACCAGCGGCATAGTCGCCGAGCGCCTCTGGACAAAATGCACCCAGGAAGACGGCGCCGGCGTGCCGTATGCGCGCGAACACTGGTTCTGGGTCGGTCAGCATGAGCTGTAAATGCTCGGGGGCGAGACGGTTGACGAGTGCGGCAGCCTCGTCCCAGCTTCGCACGAGTATAATCGCGCCGTGCGATGCCCAGCTTTCACTGGCAATTGTCGCCCGCGGGAGCGTGCTCAATTCTTCTGCGACGGCGGCCACGACCGCTTCGGCAAGCTCGCTGCTATCTGTGACGAGGATGGCCTGGGCCGACTCGTCATGCTCGGCCTGGGCCAGCAGGTCGATGGCAATGCAGCGCGGGTTCTGGGTTGCGTCCGCCAACACCACAACTTCGGACGGGCCGGCAATCGAGTCGATGCCGACCTGGCCGAAGACCTGGCGTTTTGCTTCGGCCACATAGGCGTTTCCAGGTCCGACGACGCGGTCGACCGCTGGGATGCTCGCTGTGCCGTAAGCGAGTGCAGCAATGGCTTGGGCGCCCCCAAGGCGATAGACTTCAGTGACTCCCGCCCGATGCGCCGCTGCCAGGACGAGCGGGTTCAGTGCGCCATGCGGGCTCGGCACGCACATCGCGATGCGCTCCACCGCGGCGATCCGCGCCGGGATCGCGCCCATGAGGACTGAGGACGGGTAGGCTGCCTTTCCCCCTGGCACATAGATCCCGACTGCATCCAGCGAAGTCCAGCGTATCCCGAGCGTGAGCCCGGCCGCATCATTCATCCGCAAATCCGTCGGCATCTGGGCGCGATGGAATGCTTCGATCCGGGTTGCAGCGATGTCCACGGCGTCCAGCAATTGCGTGGGGGTGCTGGCGATGGCCGCCTGGATCTCGGTGTCGGTGATCCGAAGCCGTTCGGGGGTCAGTGCCAGATTGTCGAACCGGGCTGTGTAGTCGATCAGGGCCGCATCGCCGCGTGCCCGAACATCGCTGATGATGGCGGCTACCTCAGTATGGACGTCCTGCGTCCGGTCACGGGGTGCGGCCAGAAAAGCTTGGAAATCAGCTTCGAACCCGGGATCAGTGGTGCTCAGACGCCTCACGTCATATCTGCCCGAGGGCGGTGCGGAACCGGGCGATCCATTGGCCTATTGCCTCAGGCTGGGTCTTCAGCGCCGTGCGGTTGACGATCAAGCGACTTGTGACAGGCGCGATCACTTCGGTTTCGACCAATCCGTTCGCCTTAAGAGTGGTACCGGTCTGGACCAGGTCGACGATCAGGCGCGCCAGCCCGAGCCCAGGCGCCAGCTCCATCGAGCCGCTCAGGACCACAACCTCGGCATGAACGCCGCGGCCGGCGAAATGCCGGCGGGCGATGTTCGGGTATTTTGTTGCCACGCGCACGCGGGACCAGCGGGAAGGGTCGTCCGTTGCGGCGGTTTCCCGTGGCTCGGCGACCGAAACGCGGCAGCGGCCGATGCCGAGATCGAGGGGGGCGTAGATCTCGGGGTAGTCAAACTCCATCAGCACGTCGGCGCCGCAGATACCGAGCTGGGCAGCGCCGAAGGCGACGAATGTGGCGACATCGAAGGGTCGCACGCGGACCACGTCCAGGTCCGGCCGGTCGGTGGGAAACCTGAGCCGACGACTGTCTTCGTCGGAGTAGTCGGCCGCGGGAATGACACCAGCGCGGCCCAGCAGCGCACCGCATTCTGCAAGAATGCGTCCTTTCGGCAGCGCGAGCACCAGCGGGCCGTTCAACTGCGGCTCCAGCGCGGAGGCGGCATAAGAGGCGGTCATGCCGCGCGGCCTTACACCAGGGTGCCTCAACACGGAACCCAGGCAGGTGGGCGCCAGACATGCATCCTGCCCCGCGGTCAGCTTCCTATTCGGGCGAGCGGTATCTGAGGGCATCATCGCTCGCGCCTTTTCGCTTGGAACATTAGGGGATTGCGTCGCGGTGAGGCTGCCTTCTCGGTCGAGTGGAGCTAATTTGGCGGGAAGCGAGATCGCCAGGGAGGCGGGATTACGCGTCCAGCAGTTGCTGTTTCTCGGTTCCCGAAACGCTGGCGCGACCGGCAAACAGCGGAGCGAGCTGGGTCTGCCACAGCTTCAATGCCGCCCCGATCGCCTGGTGCATGTCGAGATACTTGTACGAGCCAAGACGGCCGCCAAAAAACACGTTGACCTCCTTGGCGGCGCGCGCGGCATAGCGATGATAGCGCTGACGATCCTCCGGCGTGCCGACCGGATAAAATGGCTCATCATCGCTCCCCGCCGCGTGACTGTACTCGCGGAACACGACCGTCCGGTTTCCATAGTGACGTTCGGGATGGAGGTGGCGGAACTCATGCACGCGGGTGTAAGGGACTGATGCATCCGAGTAGTTCATGACTGCACAGCCCTGGTGATCACGGCAATCCAGGATGAGTTCTTCGAATTCGAGTGAGCGCCAGTTGAGGCGACCGTCGCAATAATGGAAGTAGCGATCGATGGGGCCGGTGAACACGACGGGCAGCTTGGACGGGACCAGTCCGCGGACGGAGGCATAATCGACGCCGGTGACGATTTCGATACAGTGGTTTGCGGTCATCTGGCCGAACAGCGCGGCATAGCCGTCGCGCGGCAAGCCTTCGAACCTGTCGCTGAAGTAACGGGCATTGAAGTCGAAGCGGACAGGTAATCGCGTGATGATGCCGGCCGGCAGCTCGCGCGGATCGGTCTGCCATTGTTTCGTGGTGTAGCCCTGAATGAAGGCCTCATATAGCGGCCGTCCTATAAGGCTGATCGCCTTTTCTTCGAGGTTGGCTGGGTCTCGGGAGCCGAACTCGCCGGCCTGCTGGGCCAGCAGTTTTCGCGCCTGATCGGGCGTCAACGCGCGGCGGAAGAAGCTACAGATCGTGCCCAGGTTGATGGGCATGGTGAATACCTGGCCACCGGCGGTCGCGTAAACATGGTGCCGGTAGTCGGTGAAGGAGGCGAAGCGGTTGACGTATTGCCAGATAGGCTCGTCGTTGCAGTGAAACAGGTGCGATCCATAGCGGTGTATTTCGATCCCCGTATCGCGATGCGTCTCACTCCACGCGTTGCCGCCGATATGGGGCCGCCGCTCGATTACTAGCACGCGGAGGCCGCGCTCTGCGGCAGCCCGCTCTGCGACGGTAAGTCCGAAAAATCCGGCACCGACGACGAGAAGATCACACGCGGAGATCAGATCACCAACGCTGGCTGCATGTGCTTGCATCGGTTACGCTGCGGTGCGGGTGTCTGGTGCCGGCGCCGGGGGCATCATGCGGTCGGGACCGCATTGTGCCTGGGGCGACAGGATTGCCGCTTGGGAGGCGTGGTCGGGAGATATCAGCAGGCGTTCGCCTTGCAGCAGAGCATCCCGAAAGATCGGAATGGTATCGGCGACCTGGCCAGCAGTGCGACAGATCAGACAGGTGGGCGTCGGTTGCGCAGCGTTGGCAAAATGTCCGTCGCGGTACGAGTTTCGTATCTCCTGGCCGAACCGGTGAAAAATGGCCAGCAACGCGCCCGAGAACAGTGCGGCGAGATGTGCGTTGCCGCCTTGGACGGTGATATGGGACCAGGCGCTCGCGTAAAGCCGTAGTTTCAGTTCGTTGTAACTGGCGCGAGGGCGTATTTCGGCAGCCAGCTCGTCGAACAGCCAGATGTCCGGAAAGCGGCGGGCCAGGGCCAGATCCCCGAATTCAAGATCGGGCTGATGATCGGGCGAATAGCCGGCAGGAAGGCCGAGGATGCCGGGTCTGAGATAGACGATCTGATAGCGTTCGCCGAGCTCGCTAAACAGCCGCTCCAGCAGGTCGAGCGGAAGATAGTTCACCGGCCCCCGCCCCCATTCGATGCTGTATTTGTTGTGGAGGATGAGTAACGGCTTGACCGATTCGAAGCTCTTGTCCCGATAGCGGCGCCGATAGTCGGGAAAGCTTTCGAAGGTGCGGGAGCGATGGCCGTGGTCGTCACGCGTGGGAAGCCATGTCGGCCGATTGGCCGGCCAGACAAAACGACGAGGCTCCGATTTCTCCTGAACCTGGTCGCGATCAAGGAAGAAATAGAAGGGTGCCATTCCGGCGTAGGTAAGAATATGGCGGTCTTGCATCAGGCCCGCGAGATGGAGCCAGTGCACGAAGGGAAGAAATGAATTCACCTCGGCGCCGAATTCGCCGGTAAATTCGAGGGTTCGCGGCAGTTCGAGAGGTAGTGCGATCGGTGGAGAAGAGGGCATTTGGCCGGTCGGTTCTTACGACGGACCGGATGATGCAGCCGATGAGCTAATGCGGGCTTAATCCGAATTCCTTAAGCAGGTGCTCAGTATGGGTGCCCAGAGGGGGCGTTGCCCGGACCAATGTCTCGAGGTCGGCTGGCCGGTCGATATCAAGCCCGATTCCTGGCAGAGGGACGATCCGCGGCTCGATCCCATTTTCGCGGGCTGCCGCCAGATGCGGGAAAAAGCTATCGTCACCAAATCGCAACGGCACGACGGTGGGCGGGGTCAGCAACACGGCGTTGGAGCCCTGTTCATCATGTGACGGTACGATCGTGAAGGATCGGTCCGGGCGTAACCCGGCACAGATCGCCTGGATTTCGGCTGCGGTTACGCGGGGGATGTCTCCTGGCATTGTCAGCATTGCGTCAACGCCGTCGCGCTCCAGCCGCTGCGCCATCATCGCGACGGCGGTCGTGTGTCCCTCCCCTGCCCGGTCGCTGATAACGCGCGCATCGAAGCGCCGGACGAAGGTGATGACTGCATGATCCGCGGTATTGACCATGATGCCGGCTAGTCGAGCGGCCGAAAGGGCGGTGAGCACATCCGCCAGCATTGCCTCGCTGAGCGCCTGGCGTTGAGCCGGAGACAGCACGCTGGACAGACGCTGCTTGGCATCACGGAACGATTTCACCGGAACTGCGGCCCAGACGGATTTCATCGGAGCGTGGTCGAAGCTTCCAGCACGACCTGTGCGAGTGCTTTTTTTTCAGCCAGACTCGTCATCAGGGTATCCGCCAGGACGAGGCGCACCTGCACGCCGTGGAGCGCGTCGGCGTCGGTGCGATCGGCGACATAAGCATCGAGCAGGTCGCCGTAATGCTCGGCAACGGCAACAGCGCCAGGCGCAAGGCCGAGCTCATCCATGATCTTGGCGGTGGGACCTTTGACTGCACGGCCGCCGATGATCGGAGAGACGGCGATCACCGGCGCCGAGGTTTCGCGTAGCGCGTCGCGAACGCCGGAAATTGCAAGGATCGGGTCGATGCTGATGAACGGGTTGGATGGGCAGATCACGACCGCGTCGGCCTGTGCGATCGCGCTGATCACATCAGGGTGAGCGCGCGCGACATCTGCCCCGGCGAAGTCGAGTGCGCGTACCCGCGGTGCTGCACGTTGGCGTACGAAATAGTCCTGAAAGCCGATCCAGCCGTCGTCAGTCAGGACCTGCGTGCGTACCTGGTCGTTGCTGGCCGGCAGAAGCTTCGGGCCGACCCCGAGCCGATTGCAAATATCGTCGGTAATCTCGGACAGGGTTTCCCCGACGTGCAAGCGACGCGTGCGTTCGAGATGCAGGGCGAGGTCGCGATCCCCCAGGCGGAACCAGGTCTCTCCGCCGAGCGATTCCAGTGTCTGCATGAACGACCAGGTTTCGTCGCGTCGTCCCCAGCCGAGGACGGGATTGTCCAGCCCGGCCAGCGTGTAGGTCAGCGTGTCCAGGTCGGGGCTGATCGACAAGCCAAGATGTTCGAAATCGTCGCCAATGTTGGCAACCACCGTCAGATCGGTTGCGGGAAGAATGTGGCTGAGGCCAAGCGCCAGCTTGGCTCCGCCGATACCGCCGGAAAGCGCGACGATCATCGGAACAGGTCTTCTTCCGGCGGTCGGACCAGGGTGGCAGCGGGACAGTCGGGAGCGTCCCAACGTAAGCCGCGTACCACGATCACCGGTTGCGCCTCATCGGCCTGACCTTGCAGCAACGAGGCGGCAGCGGCGATCTCGTCGGCGAAGCCGAGGATGCTGACCTCCAGGGTGCGGCCGAACAGGTCGGGACGGCCGCGCAGATCGATCATCGACGGCAGGCCGGCGGCGCCGATGGCGACGCCGCAGGTGCCGCGGCGCCAAGGGCGGCCGAAGCTGTCGTTGATGATGACGCCGACATCGGCTCCGGCTTGGTGATTCAGTGCCTCGCGCAACCGAGCGGCCGATCCATCCGGGTCAAGCGGCAACAGCAGCACGTGTTCCGAGTGGCCAGCCGCCACGTTGGAATGATCGACGCCCGCGTTGGCCATGATGAAGCCCAGCCGGTGCTCCATGATGAGCAGGTTCGGGCGCTTGCGTACGACGCGGACGGACTCGGAGAGGATGACCTGCACGAGACGCGGGTCCTTGCCGATCTCGGCTGCGAGCGAGATTGCCTGTGCTGATGGCGTGATTTGCTTGAGTTCGACGAGTCGCCCTTCGGCTTTGGAGACGATTTTCTGGGCGATCACGATGACGTCGCCGGAAACGAGTGACTGGCCTGCGCGCCGGGCTCCTGTGGTGATCAGTTCGGCGAGGTCGTCGCCGGACTGAATCATGGGGAGGGCGGGAAGGGCAAACAGATCCAGGGCGGCGGCCGGCCGGCGCGCTACAGCTTCCGGTGTTTCCAGGTCGGGACGCATTGCGGTGCGGGGTCTATGGCGGCTGTCTTGATCTCAACCGAAACGCTGGCGCAGCTTCGGCAGGATTTGGGCACTGTACAGGCGCAGGAAGCGCCCCTGGTCGGGGCCTGGCGCGTGGAAGACCAGGTGTCGGAAGCCGAGCTCGATATAGGGTCGGATCTTCTCGATATGCTCGTCCGGATCGCTGGAGACGATCCAGCGACTGGCCGCGCGCTCGATCGGCAAGGCAGCCGCCAGGCGCTCCATCTCGCGCGGGTCCTCGACCGATACTTTCTCCTGGGGGGTCAACGCCAGAGCAGCCCAGTGTCTTGTGTCCTCCATGGCGCGGCGATGATCGGTATCGAACGAGACCTTCATTTCGATCATCCGATCGTACGCGCGGTCCGGCTGCGTCGATACCTTCAGTCCCTCGGCGACGTTGGGCAGCAGGGTCTCGGTATAAAGCGCGGGATCCTTGCCGCTGGTGCAGATGAAGCCATCGCCGTTACGCCCGGCATATTTTGCGACGAGGGCGCCCGCGGCGGCGACATAGATCGGCACCGGCTGGTCCGGCCGGTCGTAAATGGTGGCGTCGCGGGTGCGATAATACTGACCGTCGAAGCTGACATGCTGCTCGGTCCACAGACGGCGGATCAGGGTGACGGCCTCGCGCAGTCGGGCGAACCGTTCTTTGAACTCTGGCCACTGCATGCCGGTCGAGGGCACTTCGTTAAGCGATTCGCCGGTACCAACCCCCAGGAGAATCCGTTCGGGGAACATGGCGCCCAAGGTTCCAAACACCTGGGCGATCGTGGAAGGATGGTAGCGGAACGTTGGCGTCAGCACGCTGGTGCCGATGGCAATCCGGCGCGTACTGGCGCCAAGGGCGCCCAGCCAGGCAAGGGCCGACGGGGCGTGGCCGTCGGTGTGCTTCCAGGGCTGGAAGTGATCGCTCACGAACACCGAGTCGAACCCTGTCTGCTCCGCGAGGATGGCGAAATCCAGGAGGGCGCGTGGATCGAACTGTTCCGCCGAAGCCTTGTATCCGAGCTTGAGCACTGCCTGTCTCCTGGGTGAGCGCGGCTAGGCTACTGCTGAGCCGACAACGGCTCAACCGCGGGGGCGCTTACGTTTGCTGGCCTGCCAGGCGCAACAGCTCCGCGTGGATTTCTTGTGGGCTGTCCAAAGGGGCGGACCAGGCAATGCGGATCACGCGATCACCGTGGGAAAGGTCGCAGCCGTCCACGTCCAGCGCCACCAGGTGCCAGTCACCCGCGCTTCCGGCGATGCGGGCAAGCGCGTTGGCATGGTCCCGGTTGCAGCGTTCGAGGATCAACGGTTCGGCTTCCGCGATTGCCGCGACGGAATTGGCATCGGGAACAAATTCGCTTGCTTGAAGTCGCGCGGCCCTGGCGAAGCCGCCGACGAACGAGGCCATGATGAGGTTGATCCGCCAGATGTGGAAATCGCCGAAATCCGCATAGAAGGCGGCGTAAGGATGCCGGGCGAGATAGCGTGCCTTGAGCGATGGTTCGGTAACCAAATTGGCGAGGCCGCTTACGGTCACACGAGCCGTCGTCTGCGGGTTATTCATTTCTTTCGGTGCTGTCATCAGCACCGAGCAGCGGGGATCGTCGCGAAGATACCGGGTATGTTCTGCGAGATCTGAGAGCAATAGCAACAAAGACAAATCCGGGGCAGTTGCGGGCGTGACCAGAGAGGCGAAGGGGGAGCCCCCACAATCGCCTGACATGATGGTTGCCAGACTCGCCGACCGTGCGGCGCGGATCAGCCGGCGGACGGTCCACGGGACAAGTTCGCGGTCGTTCGAGTCCGGGATCGCCATCGTGTGTTCACCTACAGTCCACAATGTGCCACAATTTGCGTGAAAACAGGGCGTGTTGCGCGTTGCGAGCACGTCCCGTTCCATTGTACCCGAGGATTATCCCCATGAAGCAGACCATTGCCCTGGTCGACGATGATCGCAACATCCTCACCAGCGTGTCGATGACGCTGGAACAGGAAGGTTTTCAGGTCCGTACATACACGGACGGCGAGAGTGCCTTGCAGGGACTCACGTCTCGGCCGGTGGATTTGGCGGTGCTTGATATCAAGATGCCGCGGATGGATGGGATGGAATTGCTGCAGCGGCTGCGGCAACGCAGCACGATCCCGGTGATTTTTCTGACCTCCAAGGACGAGGAGGTGGATGAATTGATGGGTCTTCGCCTGGGGGCGGATGACTACATCACCAAACCGTTCAGTCAGCGCCTGCTGATCGAGCGGATCCGGGCCCTGCTGCGTCGCAACGAGACTTCGCGTGCCGAAGGCTCGGGGGTTGCTCCGGGGGGGGTGATGGTGCGTGGCGAACTGGTGCTGGACGAGACCAAGCACCAATGCACCTGGACGGGCGAGGACATTCAGCTCACGGTGACCGAGTTCCTGCTGGTCAAGGCGCTTGCGGCGAGGCCGGGTATGGTCAAAAGCCGCGACCAACTGATCGATGCCGCCTATGGCGAGAACATCTATGTGGATGACCGCACCATCGATAGCCATGTAAAGCGCATCCGGAAGAAGTTCCGAAACGTGGACGACAGCTTCAACCATATCGAAACGCTGTACGGTATCGGATACCGCTATAAGGAGCACTGATTTGCTCCAGCTTCCGGTTCGCGGCCGTGGTACGACGGATAAAATCTCGGTAACGGATGGTCGTCGGGTGCGTTCTGGTGCGGGTTCCAGGTTCGTGTCGCCGACATTACGGCGAATCTTGCTGGTGAACCTGCTGCCGCTGGCGCTTTTGTTGGCGGCTTTGCTCTACCTCGATCAATATCAGAACGGATTGCTGGAGGCCGAGGTATTGGCGTTGCGGGAGCAGGCGCGGATTTATGCCGGCGCTCTCGCCGAAAGCGCGGTGAATGCGACCAACCCTGCCGATCCGAAGCTGGTGCCGGAGATCGCGCGTCCGCTCCTGTATCGGGTCACGGAACCTAGTCCGAACGCCCAGGCCAAGGTTTATTCACCCGATGGCACGGTCATAGCCGACTCGAGTGTCCGACAGACCGCCAATGGCCAGATCAGCAACGAGCCACTTCCGCCGGCGGTGAATCATGGTGTCGTTCTGGGAGCGATCGGCTGGGTATACGACAAGATGCTGTCCTCGCTGCCCCATCCGGCACCGACCGCGGTTGACCTGACGCCGGGCGGCGCTGGCCCGGAATGGCAACCGGACGTGAAAGACCAGTTACGCCTGTCCAGTTCCGACCAGAGCCGCGAGATGCCGCCCTATATCAGACGAACCCGCGACAATCGTCTGCTGGTGACCGTGGCCGAACCGATTGAACGGGACCATCACACGGTTGGCATCATTTTGCTGACCCGTGAGGCGCGCGAGGTGGATGCCAGTCTGTTCGCCGTGCGAATGTCGATCCTGGCGCTGTTCAGCCTGGCTCTGGCGTTGACGGTGTTACTGTCGTGGTACCTATCGCGGACGATTGCGCGGCCAGTTCTTCGGCTCGCGGCGGCGGCGGCGGAGATGCGCGAAGGGCAAGGACGGACTGGAAGCGTGCCGCGGGCCTTGCTGGTGCGGCGTGACGAGGTCGGCGCGTTGGCGGTGGCGCTGGCGGATGCGGCCGCTGCGCTGTGGCACCGGATGGACGCGATCGAGCGGTTCGCTGCGGATGTTGCGCACGAGATCAAGAACCCGCTGTCGTCTATCCGTAGCGCCATCGAGACGCTTCGGCGAATTGAGGATCCAGCACGGCAGAAGCAGCTTCTGGCGATCATTACCGATGATGTGACCCGACTCGATCGACTGATCAGCGATGTGTCGGACGCGTCCCGGGTGGACGCTGAATTATCCCGCGTCATGACCGAGCGGGTGGATATCGCTCCGATTCTGCGGACCTTGAAAGAACTGCACGACGCCACTCGGGCTGACGGCGATCCATGGATCGATCTTGAGGCTCCCGAGACGGGGATCGTCGTGCGCGGGGTGGAAGATCGCCTGGTCCAGGTATTTCGGAACCTCATCAGCAACGCCGAATCGTTCAGCCCGCCGCGCGGGCGGATCGGGATACGGGCGGGGCGGGCCGGCGAGTTTGTGGAAGTCGTGGTTGATGACGACGGTCCTGGTATCCCCGACGGGAAGCTTGAACAGATTTTCGACCGGTTCTACTCCGAACGCCCGTCAGAGGAGCGGTTCGGACAGCATTCCGGATTGGGGCTGTCGATCAGCCGACAAATCGTCGAAGCCTTGCGTGGCCGGTTGATTGCCGAGAACCGTCGAAGCAGCACGGGACGGGTGCTGGGGGCACGATTCGTGGTCCGTCTGCCGTGGGGTTGATGAGATAGCGAGGTGGCGACCCGGCGGCAGGCATTGGAGAAAGGCGCGGAGCGGCTGCGTCGAGCGGGCATTGCCAACCCGCGTCTGGAGGCGCGCCTGCTTCTGGCCAAGGTCCTGGGGCTTTCCGTCGAGGCCGTGCTCTGCAACCCCGAAGCGGCGGCGGATATGGAACAATATCAGCGGTTGCTGGAACGTCGGGCCGTACGCGAACCACTGGCGCTGCTGCTGGGGCGGCGCGAATTCTGGAGCCTGGAGTTTGTCGTGTCGGGCGCGACACTGATCCCCCGACCGGAGTCCGAGATGCTGATCGAGGCAGCGGTGGAGGCATTCAGGGCGGGGCCGCCCCAATCGGTGCTGGATTTCGGGACCGGCACCGGCTGTCTGCTCCTGGCGGTGCTTCACGAATTCCCGGAGGCGTATGGGATTGGAGTCGACCGCTCGCGCGCGGCCATAACCCTCGCCCGGCGAAACGCAGCCATGCTGGGGTTGAATGACCGCGCGGCGTTCCTGGTCGGCGACTGGGGGGCGGCGGTGAGTGGAAGGTTCGACCTGGTTTTATCGAATCCACCGTACGTCGCCACGTTGGATATTGCCGGTTTGATGCCAGAGGTATCCCGGTTCGAACCGAGGAGCGCGCTGGATGGCGGATTGGACGGGCTGGACGCCTATCGAGCGATCATGCCGGCGCTTCCAGCCCTGCTGACGGGGCGTGGATGTGGCATACTGGAGCTTGGCAGCGGCCAAATGAAACCGGTGATGGCGCTGGCAAACTCAGCCGGCCTCACTACCTATGTGCGGAGCGACCTGGCCGGAATTGCGCGGGCGTTGCTCGTGCGGAATGCTCTGCCATGAAAAAACCGTTTGGCAGCGCGAGAAGGGCGGTCTAGCTTCGGCGCTGTGACAGGGAACCGCCGCACGGGTGGTGGTCTCCGGCACAGGGTCCGGTCGGCCGTCGTTCATACGCGACAGGCCGGCGGGAAAGTGCAAGCGAACCTAAGGTCGAAGGGTCGAGACCGGCCGCGGAGCGAGGCTGCGGTGCAGTGGGATAGCCACACGCATCTGCAATTCCTCCGGGGTGGCTTACCGGTTGGCATCCTCCCGATGAAGAGCAAAGAAGGCGAGACAGCAACCGAAATGAACATGAAACGCATGCGTGGCCGGGGTCATCGAAATGGCGGAGGCACCGGTGGTGGTGGTGGTGGGTTGCGCCATCATGGTGGCGGGATTCCACTGAATAGAAACCATGTATTCGACAGCAACGGACCCGATCTGCGAATCCGCGGAACGGCGCAGCAGCTTTTCGAGAAATACCTCCAGCTCGGCCGAGATGCGACTGGCGGCGGCGACCGCGTGATGGCTGAGAGCTATTTCCAGCATGCAGAGCATTACTTCCGCATCCTGAACGCCATGAACCAGGCAGCTCAGCAGCAGAATCAGTTCGCTCCCCAGAACGGACAGAATCAGCCACGGCGGCCGTATAATGGTGAAGATGGTGGTCAGCCGCTTGTCAACGAAACCGACGAGCCGGAGGCCGGGGCAGCGGGCAGTGGCGAGCAACCGCAATCACGCGAGATTCCGATCGCCGCTGCTCCGCCCGAGAGTTGAGCCCCCGAGGGTTGAACCGTTGACTGAATGCCCGGCAGGTTCAACGCGAATCGCGTAACGGGGGAATCGCGTAACGGGCGGCGATACTGCTCACGATCGGAGCGGTCGCTATCTGCCGGGCCGCAATCCGGTAGCTGAATCAGGAATTTCTCTTAGGATTCGGCTGTGCCGCCCGCCTCGAACCCCGGACGGGGTACGAGCGACATCAGCACGCGGCCGAAGCCGCCGTCGGTGCACACGTCTTCTCCATTGACGTACCCGGCACGGTCGCTGGCCAGGAAGATGACGACATCGGCGATGTCTTGCGGCACGGCCACGCGGCGTATCGGTACGATGCCGGCGCGCCGCTCCGCCACCTCGGGAATGCGGTAAAACGGCTCGCTCATCGGCGTCCGCACCAATCCCGGGCTGACCACATTGCTGCGGACACCCGAAGGACCCCACTCCACGGCGAGCTGCTGTGACAGCATGACCACGCCGGCCTTACTGACGGAATATGCTCCGCTCCAGGGTTGTGGGTGACGTCCAGCGATCGAGGCGATATGCACGATGCTGCCGCGGTGGCGTTCCAGCATGTGCCGGCCGAACGCTTTCGCGCAGAGGAAATAACCGGTGAGATTGACGGAGATCAGCCGGTTCCACTCCTCCAAAGGCAAAGTGGCTATTGGCCCAGGGTGCAACAGACCGGCATTGTTCACCAGCACGTCGCAGCCCCCCAGCTCACGCGCCGTCCGGGCTTCGGCAGCAGCGACATCATCAGGAAGGGTAACGTCGCACTTCATCCAGATGGCGGCGCCGCCAATCTGGCGCGCGGTTTCTTCGCAGGTTGCCGGATCCCGATCGAGCAGAACGAGCCGGCAGCCCAAGGCATTGAGGCTGATGGCAATCGCGCGGCCGAGGCCGCCGCCCGCTCCCGTCACGACGCAGACCCGGCCACTGAGGTCCAACCACTCCCCGTTCATGTCACGTCCCCTTCCAGAATTTTGTCTTGCGCGTGGGGTTCCGTCTAACATAGCCGAACATATCAGCCGGCATAATGGACCGGCCGGAACAGGGGGATGCATGTCGTCGAACAGGACCGGACTCACTCGTCGCCAGACGCTGGCCGGCGTTGGCGTCGTCGGCGCTACGTCGCTGCCGCTGCCCTTTATCGGCCGGGCGCGGGCCGCCGGGCCGATCCGCATTGGCCTTCTGCTCGCCAAGACCGGCGATATCGCGGCGCAGACCGATTACCTGGCCAAGGGCAGCTATCTCGCGCTTGAGGAGCGTGGCAACCAGATCATGGGCCAGCCGGCTGAGCTGGTGTGGTATGACGAGCCGACCCCGCAAGGCGCCCAGCAGAACATGCAGAAGCTGGTCGCGGAAGAGAAGGTCGCGGCCATCCTGGGCGGATCGCTCAGTTCCAACGCGCTTGCAGAGGAGGCGACGGCGCCCAGCGTGAAGGTGCCGATGTTGATCAACAATGCAGCGGCGACGGAGATCACCGGAAAGAACTGCAACCGCTACACGTTCCGGCTTAACACGCCGGTCGCTGTACAGGCGCGGATGTTTGCGCCGTTCATCACCGGTTACGGCAAGCGGTGGTATTTTCTGACCGCTTCCTATGCGTTTGGGCAGGACATCAACAAGTCGTTTCATGAACTGCTGGCTCAGGCCGGTGGCACGGTGGTCGGCAATGATGAGGTGCCGCTCAACACGCCGGATTACAGCTCGTTCGCACTGAAAATCCGGGCGGCAAACCCGGACCTGATCCTGGGAGGCATTCCGGCTGGTGATCTTTCGACGTTCCTGAAGCAATGGAATGAAATGGGCATGAAGGGAAAAATCCCGATTGCCGAAATCGCCATCGGCGATACTGACATCTGGGCAGTCGGGCCGCAGGCGGCGACGGGGATCTATACCTCCCTCTGGTGGTACAAGAATCCTGCCAACTCGGCCGACGAACAGAAATTCGCTGCCGATTTCCTGAAGAAATATAACAAGCCAGCCGCCGATAAAGCGTGGATGGGGTGGATCACGGCGAAGTCGCTGTTCGAATCGATCGAAGCGGCAAAATCCACGGATCCGATGGCCATTATCGAGGCGCTGGAGAACTGGAAGGGCGGTACGCCGGAGAACCCGTACAGTTATCGCAAGTCCGACCACCAAATGATGCTGAAAAACCTAGTGGTGGAAGTTAAGCCGAAGATAACCGACCAGTGGGACTATTTCGACGTAAAGGGGACCGTTCCGAACAACTCTGCCGATCTCGACAAGGTCTTTGGCGAGAGCGGTTGTCACATGACGGCCACCTAGTCGGTTGCGCAGCGGCTCGAACGTGCCTCAGGGTTCGTTCACGGCCCCTCCCGGCTGCAGGATTGCGGCATGACATCCTTGTTGGTTTCCCAATTGGCCAATGGGCTCGTGCTGGGAGGGCTCTATGTGCTGATCGCGATAGGGCTCTCCATCATCTTCGGCCTGCTGGGGATCGTGAATTTCGCGCACGGGGCATTCTTTGCCCTGGGCGCCTATTTTGGACTGACGCTCTATAACCAGTTCGGCTGGCCCGCGGTGGTTCTGGCACCATTGTTGGTAGGTGTGCTTGGAATGGTGGTCGAGCGTCTGCTGATCCGGCATCTATACGACAAAGATCCGTTGATCAGCCTGATCGTAACTTTCGCGTTGGCGCTTCTGATCGAGGCGCTGACACGGGTGATCTGGGGCGGTTTGGGCCAGCCGTTCGGGCAACCGGAGTGGCTGTCCGGTATCTTTCTTTGGGGGCCGGTGCTGATCACCCGGTACCGTTTTGCCGTCTTTGCCACGACCTTGTTGCTGCTGTTGGGTTTGTGGGCCTTCATGCAGTTTACGCCCTACGGCCGCATCCTGCGCGCCGGCTCGCGTGACCCCGAGATGGTTGGACTGCTCGGGATACGTCTTCCGCGGGTACTGACGGCGGTATTCGGGCTGGGTTGCTGCATTGCGGGAATCGCCGGAGTGTTGGCGGCGCCGCTGTGGACGGTGTATCCGGCCATGCAAGAAGGCGCGATCATGCCCGCCTTCGTGGTTGTCACCATCGGTGGACTTGGGTCGTTTGCCGGGGCAGTGATTGCCGGCTTGCTGGTGGGGGTGGTTACGACGATGACCATCCAGTTCGAGCCTGCGGCAGCCAATGCGGTCATGTATGTATTCATGGCAGTGGTGCTGCTGTTGCGACCGCGGGGTCTGCTGGGGGAGCGTTGGGAGCGGTTCGAATGAGAATACGGACCGCGATGGCTTCGTTCGATGGACACGCAGTGATTGACCATCCGATTGCCTGGGTGGCGGCGGTACTGGGTGCGCTTACCGTTCTGTGGGCTGGGCTCGGGGCGCCGGAGAGCCTGATCACCGAGATTGCGATTTACACGCTGTATGGCGCCGGCGTGAATCTGCTGGTCGGGTATACCGGCCTTGTCCCTTTCGGAGCGTCGGTGTTTTTTGGCTGCGCGACTTATGCGGCCGCGATTTCAATGAAGCGTGTTTTCTCGAACGAGATCGAGGCGATTTTCTTCAGCGTCGTGGTATCCGTTGTACTTGGAGGGGCGATCGGATTCATCATTCTGCGGCGGCGGGGACTGTATTTCTCACTGCTCACGCTGGCATTTTCGCAGATTGCGTTCGAGATATCATACAAATGGACTGATCTCACTGGTGGCGAGAATGGACTCCAGGGGGTGCCGCGGCCGTTGCTAAGTGATTCTGCGGTATTCCATGGTTTTGTGCTTGTCAGCGTGGTGCTGGGGATGTGGCTGCTATGGCGCATTGCACATGCGCCGTTCGGCCGTACCTTGCAGGCGTTGCGCGACAACGAGCAGCGCGTACTGAGCCTGGGCTACAGCCCGTTTCGGCTGAAGCTGACCGCATTCATCGTGATGGCCGGGGTGCTTGGCTACTCCGGCGCGCTGCTGGCGCTCATGTTGCGTGGGGCCTATGCCGACAATCTTGGCTGGCAACATGCCGGCGATGCTTTGCTGATGACAGTCCTCGGCGGCGTGCACCACTTCCTCGGTCCATTATGGGGCGCGATCGCTTTCGTGATTCTGGAGGACAAGCTCTCTACTTACACGGAGAACTGGTGGCTGATCTTTGCGCCGATAATCCTCGTGTTCGCCCTCGGCTCACCGGAGGGGATTCAAGGATTGGCGCAGCGTTTGCTCGGACGGCGGCATTGGACGTTGACGCGGCGTGGTATTCCGCCCAGGCCAAGGGTGGTTGTGCCTTGGGCGAGCCGGCATACGGCGGCGGATCCAGGCAAGCCGATCTTGACGATTCGAAAGCTGAACAAGCGATTTGGCTCGTTGGTGACGGCGCAGGATCTGGATCTGGACGTTCACCCGTTCCGGCTGCATAGCGTTATCGGTCCGAACGGCGCGGGCAAGACGACGTTCTTCAATATGTTGACCGGAATTTTGCGAGCCGATTCTGGTGAGTTGTGGTTTGAAGAGCACGACATTACGCGGCTGCCTGTGGATCAACGTGTCCGGCTGGGGCTCGGGAGATCATTTCAAATTCTCAGCGTGTTTCGAACCCTGACGGCTTTCGAGAATGTGCGGATCGCGGTGCAGAGACATAGTCGGCATGCGGGCAATCTATGGCGGGACGCTTATGGCCTGACGGAGGTCAACGCGCGCACATGGTCGCTTTTGGATGCTGTCGGGCTGGCCGACAGGGCAGCCGACCAATGCGAAAACCTGTCACATGGCGAGCAGCGGTTGCTGGAGATCGCTATCACCCTGGCAACCGACGCGAAGCTGCTGTTACTGGATGAACCCCTGGCGGGCCTGGCTGAGGCGGATCGGGAACTGGTGGGGCGGTTGATCCGCGGCCTGTCTGAGAGACACGCGGTGCTGCTTATAGAGCATGATATCGACCGGGTGCTTGCACTGTCGGACCGAATATCTGTGCTGCATCAGGGCAGGCTGATCGCCGATGGAATACCGGCGGACGTGGTGACCAATCCAGAGGTGGTCACGGCGTATCTGGGCGCGGCGCGCGAAACGGAAAAGGCGGAGACGACCGTTCCGGCTGAAGCAATGCCTCGTCACGTTCTATCTGCACCACTACTGCGTCTTGAGATGGTGCGCGCAGGTTATTCCGGCAGCCTGGTGCTGAATGATGTCAATTTGGTTGTGCATGCCGGGGAGGCGGTGGCCTTGCTTGGCCGTAACGGCGTGGGCAAGACCACCACCTTGCGAGCGATCACCGGCACGGTGGGCAAATCGGCCGGACATATCACCTTTGATGGAAAGGAGATCACGACCAGTCGATCGTACGAGATCAATCGCTTGGGAATATCACTGGTGCCCGAGGGTCGGAGATTGTTCCCGAATCTGACCTTGCTGGAGAATTTGCGGCTTGGCGCTCGTTCCGGTGGGGCGTCGCTGGATGACATATTCGATTTGTTTCCGAAGCTACGGCTGCTGCAGGGCTCGCGCGCGGAGAGCCTGTCAGGTGGTGAGCGGCAAATGGTCGCCATTGCTCGCGCACTGATGGTTCCGAGCAAGCTGGTGCTGCTGGATGAGCCATTCGAGGGCCTGGCGCCCGCGATCGTACGGGAGGTGATGAGAGCGCTGGTCCTGCTACGCGGCAGGGTCAGCATGATAATCGTTGAGCATCATGCGGAATCTGTGCTTCCGATCGTGGATCGGGCGTACGTGCTGGTGAACGGCAGCATTGCATTCGAGGGTAGTGCACGCGCGCTGGAAGCGGACACAGCATTGCAGGCACGGCTGCTTGGGGTTGTGCAGGCGGAGTTGGCAGCCGCGTAGATCGGAGGGTTGGTGCATGCTTGATATGAGCGGCAAGGTGGCGATCGTGACCGGTGCCGGAGCGGTGGGACCCGGATGGGGAAATGGGAAGGCCAGTGCTACATTATTGGCGCGCCAAGGTGCGATGGTGTTTCTGGTCGATATTGATGAAGCCGCGGCGGACGAGACTCGGAGCATCATCGAGTCAGAAGGGAACAACTGCGCGACACATCAGTGCGACATGACGCGGGCGAGTTCGGTGGAGAAGATGGTTAAGACCTGCCACGAGCGGTTCGGTCGCGTCGATGTGCTGGTGAACAATGTCGGCGGTTCCGCGCCCGGCGATCCAGTGACCATGCCGGAAGAAGTATGGGACCGGCAGATCGAGTTCAATTTGAAGACTGCCTTCTTGGGCTGCAAGTATGTGTTGCCGGTGATGGTTGCGCAGGGTCGTGGCGCCATCGTCAATGTCTCATCCGTTGCAGGCTTGCGAAACGACGGACATGGGGGACGCCAACATGTCGCGTACAGCGCGAGCAAGGCGGCCGTGATCCAGTTCAGCCGCGCGACCGCCGGTGCCTTCGTGAAGCAGGGGGTCCGCTGCAATACTGTTGTCCCAGGGCTGATGCATACCCCATTGGTGGAGCAGCGGCTGGCGAAAACGGTCGCGGCTGGCGATGCGGCTGCGCTGATCGCCAGCCGCAATGCACGGACGCCGATGGGGCGGATGGGGACCGCATGGGATGTGGCCCATGCTGTGCTTTTCCTGGCTTCCGACGAAGCGAATTACATAACTGGGACTGAGATCGTGGTTGATGGGGGCCTGATTCTGGCGTCGCCCTGACATACGGAACCGGAGGAGATGATGGGACAAGGACGTTTGCAAGAGCTCACTTCTGAGACCATGACGCCGGAGCAGCGTCGGGTGGCCGATGCGATCCAGGCGGGGCCGCGCGGCGCCGGGCTGAGGGGGCCCTTCAACGCATTGCTGCGTAGCCCGGATCTGGCGGATGCGGTGCAAAAGGTCGGAGAATATGTGCGATTCAAAAGCTCGATCCCGCCGCGCTTGAACGAGCTGGCAATCATCATTGCGGGGCGACGCTGGACGGCGCAGTACGAGTTCTATGCACATCGGCGCCTGGCGTTGCAGGCTGGGTTAAAAGCAGAGATTGCCGACTCGATTGCCGAGGGCCGGCGACCGGCCGCGATGGATGCGGACGAAACCATTGTGTATGATTTCGCGACCGAGCTTTTGAACACGGGGCAGGTCTCGGACGCGACATATCAGAGCACGCTGGCGCGATTCCACGAACGTGGCGTGATCGACCTGGTCGGCGCCGTGGGTTATTACAGTATGGTTTCGCTTGTGCTGAATGTGGCAAAGGTGCCGCTGCCAGAAGGCGAAAGCGCCCCGTTGAAGCCACTCGCTTAGAGCATGATCGCTTCAAGATGAAGCGCTCAGGCTCTAAAATTCATTGTTCGAGAGCGTGACTCACGCGTTCCGACCGTCAGCCTCAAGCGATCACGCTCGAAGGATCGAGTTCCCCCTCTCGCAACGAGAGGGGGAACTGAGCAAGACAGTTTACTCGGCGGCGTTCGTCTCCACCGGCTGCGGCGGCGGCAGCACGCGCTGGTCCCGCCCGGCAGCTACGGCACGGAGCCGGTTCATGACGGATCCCGTGCCTGCCGGGATCAGCCGCCCGACGATTACGTTTTCCTTCAGACCCATCAGGTTATCGACTCTGCCATTTGTCGCCGCTTCGGTCAGCACGCGCGTCGTTTCCTGGAAGGAAGCGGCACTGATGAAGCTGTTAGTCTGCAGGCTGGCCTTTGTGATGCCCTGCAAAACCGGCATCGCAGCCGCCGGCCGGTCGTCTTTACCCAATCTTGCATTGATAGCGTCGAACTCGATGCGGTCCACTTGTTCGCCAGTCAGGTAGGTAGTGTCGCCGGGATCCAATATTTCCACCTTCTGCAGCATCTGGCGGACGATGACCTCAATGTGCTTATCGTTGATCTTCACTCCTTGAAGCCGATACACATCCTGGATTTCATTCACCAGGTAATCGGAGAGTGCTTCAACCCCTAGCACTTTGAGGATGTCATGCGGCACGCGCGGGCCATCCACCAGCGGATCGCCTCTGCGGACGAAGTCACCCTCCTGCACGGAGACGTGTTTGCCCTTCGGGATGAGGTACTCGGTTTCTTCGCCGGTCTCGTCATTTTTGACGATGATGCGCCGCTTCGCCTTGTAGTCCTTCCCGAACTCTACCCGCCCGTCGGTCTCCGCGATCACAGCATGGTCCTTCGGACGACGTGCTTCGAACAACTCGGCGACCCGCGGCAAACCGCCGGTGATGTCGCGTGTCTTGCTGCCCTCGCGTGGGATACGCGCCAGCACGTCACCCGCCGCGACCTGGGCGCCGTTTTCGACGCTCAGGATCGAGTCGGGCGCCAGAAAGTAGCGGGCGTCAGCACCGTTTGAGAGCCGAATTACGTCGTTGCGCTCGTCCTTGAGTTGCAGGCGCGGCCGAAGATCGACGCTCTTGCTGCCCTGCTTGTAATCGACGACCACCTTGGATGTCAGGCCGGTGACCTCATCCATGCGCTCGACCAGCGTGATGCCTTCTATCAGGTCCAGATACTCGACCTTACCGGCACGCTCGGTGATAATCGGCAGGGTGTAAG
Organism: Acetobacteraceae bacterium; assembly: GCA_036521275.1. GTDB lineage: Bacteria > Pseudomonadota > Alphaproteobacteria > Acetobacterales > Acetobacteraceae > DATDIC01. The sequence goes on along the minus strand of DATDIC010000632.1, from coordinate 160 downwards.
GGTCCCACTCCGCCAATTTCTGACCGCGCGCGACAAGCTGCCCGTCATCGACCAGCAAGCGCGCCCCATATGGCACACGGAACCGCGCGCGTTCGCGCTGCTTGTCGTCGAGCAGAACGATTTCGCAATTGCGGCTCATGACCACCGGTGTGCCCTGACT
>DATDIC010000631.1:0-7698 GCA_036521275.1 Acetobacteraceae bacterium | reverse complement strand
GGGCCGGATCTACATCGTGACCACGGCGATCTGGGAGGAGACGCTGTCGTTTCCGCCGCAGTATGGGCGCGCGTCGGCACTCGGGCTGTCATTGTTTGTCGTGATGCTGGTGACGCTCGGTATTGCGCGGCTGCTGTTGCGCGGCGGCAGCTACGCGACCATCACCGGCAAAGCCTTTCGCCCGCGGGCCGCCGATGTTGGACGGCTCGGCCCGGTGCTGCTGGCGGTCTGCTGGGGCTACATCGCGATCGCGGTGGTGCTGCCGCTGGGCGCTTTGCTGCTGACGTCGTTCGAGCGGTTCGAAACCGTGGTCTTGTCTGATAGCGTGTTCACGCTTGGCAACTATCGCACGGCCCTGGAGGCCGGCGGGCTTGGGGCGGCGCTGTTCAACAGCCTGCTGCTGGGATTCGGCGTGGCGACCGTCGGCGTCGTCCTGATCGCATTTCTGGTCTGGACCATCTATCGCACGCAGATGCCGGGAAGCGCGATCGTCGAATATGTGGTGATGTTTCCCCAGGCGGTGCCGCGGCTGGTGTTCGGGCTGGGTCTGCTGTGGGCGTGGCTGACGATCCCGGTGCCGATCTACGGCACGCTCTGGCTGCTGGCGCTGGCTTATCTGACGGTGTTCCTGCCGCTTGGGACTCGCACGCTGGCGGGCGTCATCCTGCAGCTCGATCGCAGCCTGGAGGAGTGCGCACGGGTCTGCGGAGCATCCTGGCTGCGCCAGATGCGCACCGTCACGCTGCCGCTGTTGCGCCCGGGGATCGCCGCTGCGTGGCTGTTGATTTTCATCGCCAGCGTGCGTGAGCTGGGCGTGTCGATTTTCCTGATGGGGCCGAATTCGAAGGTGATCGCACCGGAGATCGTCAATGCCTGGCTCAGTTCGAGCGGCGCGCTGTCCGCCGCGATGGCGATCTTGCAGACCGTGACCGTGTTCATCGCCGTCGGTGTTCTGTTCAGCGCGGCGCGGGTGTTTTCGAGCGACACCGCATGAGCGGCGCGGCGGGGATCGAGGTGGCACGCCTGGTCATGCGTTTTGCCGAAGTGACGGCGGTTGCGGATGTCAGCTTCGCCGTGGGCGGCGGCGAGCTGGTGACGCTGCTCGGTCCGTCCGGATGCGGCAAGACGACCATGCTGCGCGCCGTCGCCGGACTGGAGCGGCCGTTTTCGGGGGTCATCCGCCTTAATGGCGAGACGGTGTATTCCTCGGCGGAGGGGCGGAATTTGGCGGCCGAGCGCCGCGGCGTGTCGATGGTGTTCCAGTCCTACGCGATCTGGCCGCATATGACTGTGGCGCAGAATGTCGCCTATGGGCTTTCGGTGCGCCGGCTGCCGCGTGCGGAGATCGAGCGGAGCGTGGCGCAGGCGCTGGATCTGGTGCAGATGCGTGCCTATGCGGCGCGCTCGGCGACCAAACTTTCCGGGGGGCAGCAGCAGCGCGTGGCGGTGGCGCGGGCGATCGCCTTCTCGCCGACCGTGTTGCTGTTTGACGAGCCGCTTTCCAACCTCGACGCCAAGCTGCGGGCGGAGATGCGCGTGGAGCTGAGAGAGCTGCAGCGGCGGCTGGGGATCACGTCGCTCTATGTCACCCATGATCAGGAAGAGGCGTTGGCGATATCCGACCGGGTGATCGTCATGAACGCCGGTCGCATCGAGCAGATCGGGACCCCGGAGGAGATCTATGATCGGCCGCGCAGCCGGTTCGTCGCCGATTTCGTCGGGTCGGCGAACCTGATTCCGGGGCGTGTGCGGGGTGACGCGGGGCCGAACGGCATTATTGCGTTCGAAACCGATGGCGGGACGCTGCTGAGTGTGGCGGCGCCCTTCCCGGTGCAGGGCGAGGCCGGCACGGTCGCGCTGCATACCGCGTATATCGCGCTGGGGGCGGCGCCGGCGGATAGCACGGCGAACAGCGTGCCGGGACGCATCCACCGACGCATGTTCCATGGCGATTTCATCCAGTACGTCGTGACCTGGCCGGCTGGTCGGCTCGTTGTCCGTCGGCCGCCCACTGAATTGTTCGACGAAGGGAGCGCGGTGACCGTCTCGTTCGCGGCGGAGCGCTGCGTGCTGCTGCAGCAGGGGGCGGTGGCGCCGCCGCCGGATGCGGGGAACGGCGGATAGGCGTTCTCGATCGCTTGTTGCGGCTGGTCGCGATGGCGGTTCGATACCAGCCAGCCAGCCGAGCGGCTGACTCTCCTCCGCCATGCCCGCGCTGGTGCGTACCAGCGCCGAGGTCGGGGTTGCATGGAGCGTTGGATTCCCGCTTTCCGCGGGAATGACGGAAGCAGGGTGCGAGCGACGGGGAGAAACCTCATCAGCGCGGTATGCGGCGGTGATCGGCCGGGAGCACCACGCACGGTTCAGCATTGAGAAGCTGCTGCGGGACTGCTTTGATCAGCCCCGAACGGCATGGGTAACGCATGATGCGAGACGGGCGGAAGGTACACGCGGCGCGGCTCACCGAGACTGCCTGGAAACGCGACACCACCGGGCACACGCGTTCCACTTTGCGCGAATTGCAGGCAGCACGGTGACCGCGCACACCCGCTCCTCCTGGCAGGCCGCTGTCTATGCTGCCCTCAAGGCGGCGCGCGTCACCCAGACCGGCTACGTGCCGGATGCCGGCCACGCGGACCTGATCGCGGCCGCGCACGCCGATCCCGACATGCAGGCGGTGGTGCTGACTACCGAGGAGGAAGGGATTGCACTAGCCGCTGGGGCGTGGCTGGGCGGGCAGCGAGCGGTGCTGCTGATGCAGTCCTCGGGCGTGGGCAACTGCATCAACATGCTGTCGCTGCCGGTGAATTGCCGCTTGCCGTTCCTGACGCTGGTGACCATGCGGGGCGAATGGGGCGAGTTCAACCCGTGGCAGGTGCCGATGGGCTCGGCTACCCCGCGTGTGCTGGAAGCGGCCGGCGTACACGTGCATCGCGCCGATTATCCGGAGGACGTCGCGGATATGGTTGCCGCCGCCGCCGGGCTGGCGTTCGACAGCGCGGTGCCGGTCGCCGTGCTGTTCAGCCAGCGGCTGATCGGCGCCAAGGTGTTCGTGAAATGAGCAGTGAGGGCATTCTGGATCGCCGGGCCGTGGTCGCCACGCTGCTGCGCGATCCCGGCGATCTTCTGGTGGTCACCGGGCTCGGTTCCACCACCTATGATGCGGGGGCGGCGGGCGATCGGAAGCTGAACTTCTATCTGTGGGGGGCGATGGGCGGGGCGGCGATGATCGGCCTCGGCCTGGCGCTCGCGCAGCCTCGCCGGCGCGTGCTGGTGCTTACCGGCGATGGCGAGATGCTGATGGGGATGGGTTCGCTGGCGACGATTGCCGCCGTGGCGCCCGCCAATCTGGCGATCGCGGTGCTCGACAATGGCCAGTTCGGCGAAACCGGCGCCCAGCCAAGCCATACCGGGCCCCGCCTTACCGGGCACAGTACCGATTTGGCGGCGGTTGCCGCCGCCTGCGGCTGGCCGACGACGGTGACTGTGCGCGAGATGGAGCAAGTCGAGGCGCTGCGGCTGCGGCTGCGGCGGGAGAGGGTGTTCGCCATGGTGAAAATCGCTGCCACGGAGGTGCCGCGCCATCTTCCCCCGCGGGACGGCGCTTGGCTCGCTAGCCGGTTCCGCGACGCGCTTGGGATCGCCGAAGACTGAACGTCTGTTTCAAGTTGTAACTCGCCTTGATGGTGGGGTTGCTACATGCAATTGACGCTGGCGCGGGACCCCGGCTTAGACGAGAATGAAGCAGGGATGGCGTCACGCGGGATTGACGTTTACCAATAGGCAAGTGGACTAGAGGGGCGAGCGGTGAAGGGACTGTCCTCACGCATGGGATGGCTGGTGGGCGGCCTGGTGACATTGCTCCTGGCAATGGGTGTGGCAGGCGATCACTGGCTGGCTGCGCCGTCCGCCGCCCAAGCCCCGCCGCCGGCGCCGTCGGCCGTGCCGGTCAGCACGGCGCGAGCCACGCGTCAGGATTATCAAGTTTTTCTCACCGGATTGGGTGCTGCGCAGGCGCTCAATTCGGTGCTGGTGCGCTCGCGGGTGGACGGCACGCTGATGGACGTGCCGGTGACCGAGGGACAGGAGGTCAAGAAGGGCGATGTGATCGCGATTATCGATCCGCGCCCGTTCAAGGCGGCGCTCGACCAGGCGATGGCGAAGAAGCAGCAGGACGAGGCGCAGCTTGGGAACGTCAAGCGGGACGTGGGGCGCACGCAGTCGCTAGTGAAACAGGACTTCGCGTCCCACCAGACGCTGGATACGCAGGAAAGCCAGGTGGACCAGCTTACCGCGGCGATCGCCGGGGACCAGGCGGCGATCGAGGCGGCACAGCTCAATCTCAGCTACTGCTACATAACGTCGCCGATCAATGGTCGGGTTGGGCTGCGCATGGTGGACCCTGGCAACCTGATCCATGCCTCGGATTCCACCGGGATCATCACCGTCACGCAAATCCGGCCGATTGCCGTCACCTTCACCCTGCCGCAGCAGGACCTGCCGCAGATCAGCGCCGCGATGGCGCGTGGCAAGCTGCCGGTGAGGGCGTTCGCGCCTGACGGCAAGACGAACCTAGGTACCGGCGAGCTGCTGACCATCGACAGCGCGATCGATGCAACGACGGGCACGATCAAGCTGAAGGCAGTGTTTCCCAATGCCAACAACCAGCTCTGGCCGGGCCAGTTCGTGAATGCCGACGTGCTGGTTAGCACCGACCATGACGTGCTGACGGTTCCCTCGATCGCCGTGCAGCACGGCCCGGAAGGGCTGTATGCATATATCGTCAAGCCGGACGGGACGGTCAGCCCACAGGGCGTGAAGCTGGTCGCCGATAACGGGCAGATTTCGGTCATTGCCGGCGGCATCAAGGACGGGCAGGAGGTGGTGGTCCAAGGCCAGTCTCGCTTGCAGGATGGTACGCGGGTCACGGCTACGCCCATGCAATCTCAGACTGTTGCCAGTTCGGCTGGTTCAGGCACCTAACGGCCACGGAGCGGCGGCGCAAGAATGAGCATTTCCACCCCGTTCGTTCGCCGCCCGATCGGAACTTCCTTGGTCATGGCCGCGCTCGTGCTGATCGGCGTGGCGGCGTATCCGTTCCTGCCGGTGGCGCCGTTGCCGCGGGTCGATTTTCCCACCATCCTGGTCAACGCGAAATTCCCCGGCGCCAGTCCGGAGACCATGGCGAGCACGGTGGCGCAGCCGCTGGAGCGGCAGTTCGCGCAGATTCCCGGCATCTCGCAGATGACGTCGGTCAGCGTGAACGGGCAATCGCAGATCGTCATCCAGTTCGATCTCGACCGCAACATCGACGCCGCGGCCGGCGACGTGCAGGCGCAGATCAACGCCGCCAGCGGGCAATTGCCGAAGGACCTGCCGTCCTCGCCCACCTACTGGAAGATCAACCCGTCGGACAGCCCGATCCTGATCCTCTCGGTACAGTCCGACGAGGTGCCGCTGATCCAGGTTGACGACTATGCCGACAACATCCTGAGCCAGCAGATCTCGCAGATCGCCGGGGTGGGGCAGGTGTATATCGGCGGTGAGCAGAAGCGGGCGATCCGGGTCCAGGTGGACCCGGCCAAGCTCGCCGCCATGGGCATGACGCTGGAAGACGTGCGGATGGCGCTGGTCAACGCCACCGTAAATTCGCCCAAGGGGGTGATCGACAGCGATCATCGCGAGTTCACACTGTACGCCAACGACCAGCTCACCAAAGCGTCGGAGTACGGCAACGTCATCCTGGCGTACAAGAACGGCGCGCCGATCCGCGTGCGCGACATCGGCCGGGCGGTCGATGCGCCGGAGAATAACACGCTGGCCGGATGGCAGAACGGCAAGCACTGCATCATCCTGCTGGTGTTCAAGCAGCCGGGCGCCAACGTGATCGACACGGTGGAGCGCATCAAGCAGGCGCTGCCGCGGCTGGAGGCGTCGATCCCGCCCTCGGTACACGTGAATATCGTGATGGACCGCACGCTGACCATCCGCGCCTCGGTGACCGACGTGCAGTTCACGCTGCTGCTGTCGATCTGCCTGGTGGTGATGGTCATCTTCATCTTCCTGCGCAGCGTGTGGGCCACGGTGATTCCCGCCATCACGGTGCCGGTGGCATTGATCTGCACGTTCGCGGCGATGTTCCTGCTGGGCTTCAGCCTGGATAATCTGTCGCTGATGGCGTTGACCATCGCGGTGGGCTTCGTTGTGGACGATGCCATTGTGATGCTGGAGAATATCTACCGGCATATCGAGGAGGGCATGAAGCCGATGGAGGCCGCCCTGAAAGGGGCGGGCGAGATTGGCTTTACGATCGTGTCCATCAGCCTGTCGCTGGTGGCCGTGTTCATCCCACTGCTGCTGATGGGCGGCATCGTCGGACGGCTGTTCCGCGAGTTTGCGATGACGGTGACGATTGCGGTGCTGATTTCCGCTTTCGTGTCGCTTACGCTGACGCCGATGATGTGCTCGCGCTTCCTGCGGCATCACGAGGGCCGGCACGGGCTGCTGTATCGCATCATCGAGGGTTTCTTCGTCGGATTGCTGAGCTTCTATCGGCGCACGCTGGATGTCGCGCTGCGCCACAGCTTCATCACGCTGCTGACCTTCTTCGCTACGCTCACGCTGACGGTGGTGCTGTATATCGAGATTCCGAAGGGCTTCTTCCCGTCGCAGGACACCGGCGTGGTGATCGGCGTGAGCGAGGGCGCGCAGGACGTGTCGTTCAAGGAGATGGCGCGCATCCAGCAGAAGCTGGACGACGTCGTTGCCACCGATCCCGATGTGGCAGCCTACGGCGCCACGGTTGGGTCCGGCATCGGCGGCCAGACGGTCAACAACGGCCGCATCTACATCGCGCTGAAGCCCTGGGACCAGCGTGTCGGGGGCAGCGCGCAGGATTTCATCAACCGCATCCGGCCGAAACTGGCGGCGGTGCAGGGCGGTCAGCTTTACCTTCAGGCGGCGCAGGATATCCGGGTCGGCGGCCGACTGTCGAAGACCGAGTACCAATACACGTTGCAGGACGCCGACCTGCCGGAACTCTATGAATGGGCGCCCAAGGTTCTCGACCGGCTGAAAAGCCTGCCGATGCTGCGCGACGTCACCACCGACCAGCAGATGGCGGGGATGACCACGACACTCACGATCGATCGCGACCAGGCGTCACGGTTCGGCATCCTGCCGCAGGTGATCGACGACACCCTCTATGATGCGTTCGGCCAGCGTCAGGTCACCCAGTACTTCACCCAGATCAACACCTATCACCTGATCCTGGAAGTGAGCCCGGGGCTGGTCAGCGACGTTGACACGCTGAACAAGCTGTACGTGCGCTCCTCCACCGGCGCGGCGGTCCCGCTGTCGGCGTTCGTCAAATGGACAACCCAACCGGTGCGGCCGCTGGCGATCAGCCATCAGAGCCAGTTCCCGGCGGTGACGATCTCGTTCAATCTGGCGAAAGGCGCGGCGCTTGGCCAGGCGGTAGATGCCATCAACGCCGCGATGAGCCAGATGCGCGTGCCGGTGTCTGTACAGGGGACCTTCCAGGGGACCGCGCAGGCATTCCAGTCGTCGCTGGCCAGCCAGCCCTATTTGATCGCGGCGGCCCTGATCACTGTGTACATCATCCTGGGCGTGCTGTATGAAAGCTACATCCTGCCGCTGACCATCCTGTCCACGCTGCCGTCGGCCGGGGTGGGCGCG